>NZ_JBALMS010000070.1:0-181 GCF_036962205.1 Bacillus sp. JJ664
TTTTTCTATAAAAAAGAACCATATTAAGTTAAAAACAATATAAAATTACTGTTTATTTAATAAACAATTTGAAGGGTGTAAAACGATGGAACAAACCAACAGTTTAGGCAAAATCCGTTCATACTATGCACGATTAAGTGACAAGGAAAAAAAGATTGCAGATTATATACTACAAAATCCA
>NZ_JBALMS010000070.1:362-43711 GCF_036962205.1 Bacillus sp. JJ664
TACAATTGCTAATAAAATATTCAAATCTAATATAAGAACATTGGAAAATACAGCACAAATTTTGGAAGGTTCTTCATTTAAAAAAGCAGTTGAATTAATTCTTTCTGCTAACCGTGTAGAACTTTATGGAATAGGTGGATCATCTGTTATTGCTATGGACGCATTCCATAAATTCATTCGAACTGGCATAAAAGCAAATTCATACACAGATTCACATTTTCAATTAATGGCCGCTTCACAGCTTTCAAAAGATGACTTAGCAATCGTCATCTCCCATTCAGGTTCAAACAAAGATACAATTCGTATACTACAAGTATTAAAAGACTCAGGTGCCAAAACAATTGGAATTACTGGTTTTCCAAAATCAGCATTAAGTCAAAATGTAGACGTTGCACTCTTTACATCATCAGAAGAAACAGAATACCGTCCTGAGGCACTTGCATCTAGAATTGCTCAATTAAGTATTATCGATGCTTTATATGTAAACGTCATGATTCTAAACGAACACAAAGCCAAAGCCTCATTTGAAAAAGTTCGCACTGCAATTTCTGAAACAAGGTCATAAACCATTAATGGGTTTGGATTAACAAATATATAATTAGACAAGTAATTAGAAGACCAAATATCATTTGATTTGGTCTTTTAATTTTTAGCTCAGGGGGTCAGCACCATCCCAGAAAGCGAGCATTCTGGAGTGGAATTCAACGCATTCTTTTATCTATTTATTTAACCATTCCCCCAAGTATTTGACTCATAAATTTAACAATCTTCAAATGCACAATTCCCATTTCCTCCGGTGTATGAGGTACATCTCTTTCTAACCATTGTTCAATTACTCCAAAAAAGGCTGAAGAAATAAAAGCAGTAGAATATTCATACGGTATCGTGAGCGAATGTTCAGTACCAATTAACTTTACTAACTTCTCATATAACGCAGTTTTTAAGATATTCTTCATTTTCTTTGGAAATGCTGGGTCACCCTTCGAACTAATAAGCACTTTAATAAAACGAGCATTTTCGGTTAAATATTCAAATACTTTTATGATTGGTGGATATTTTAAATCATTGGAATAATGCTCAAAAAGGTCCGACGGATTCATATCCTTCATAGCATCTTTTAAACCAACAAGTATTTCAGTTTGATTTTTATCCATTAGATCATACTTATCTTGATAATGAAGGTAAAAAGTCCCTCGATTTAAACCAGCCTTCATTGTTATATCTCTTACTGAAATTGATTCAAATCCTTTTTCTTCAATTAATTCTACGAATGTATCTCTGATTAATTGTTTTGTTTTTGCCACCTTTATTTCACGTAATGTTTGTGTCATTTTTAACATCCTTATACATTTTTTCGTTTTACTGATCATATTATGAGAAAGTGTTCATTAATGAACATTTTCTATTTAATTGGTTATTGTGATTGATTAGAATCCAATGTAATATTTCTTCATGAGAATAGTCAACACGGTGTTTAGTAATTTACCAAAGCAATAAGGAGGCATAAAAATGAATTTACTAAAACAAAAACAAGCGTTACTTGCTCCAATCTTAGTATTAGTTGTTGTCGTTATCTTTTCACTTACTTTAGCTTCATCTGTTAACCCAACACCAAAAAACCTGCCCATCGCAATTGTAAATGAAGATGAAGGAGTAACTGTTCCAACAAAAGGTGAGATCAATCTAGGAAAAATCATGGTTTCAAAAATAAATGAAGTAACAAACTCCCAAAATGAGAGTGCTGTTAATTGGATTCATGTATCAAGTGAGGATAAAGTAAGAAGAGGTTTAGATGATAAAAAGTATTATGCAGCACTGATTCTTCCAAAGGATTTAAGTCAAAAACAAGCTACATTAAAGACAGCTAATCCATCTCCTATTGAGATAAAAGTATTGTTAAATCAAGGAATGAATGCCAATGCATCTACAATATCTGGCCAAATTCTAAACAATGTAGTGAACCAATTAAGTATGAATATACGTACCGAAGTATTAAGTGAATTAGAGAAAAATAACAGTTTAATTTCAGCAAAACAAGCTAGCGTTTTAGCAAGTCCAATAATAAATAATATCGAAAATGTAAATGAAATCGGCACAAATACAGCGAATGGAAATGCACCAGTCATTTTAATTACCCCTTTATGGATGTCTAGCTTAATTGGAGCAGTCATTATCTTTTTAGGTAAAAAGAAAATAAATATGACAACATCAGTTAATAAATTTAAAGTAATACTTGAACAAGTAGCTTTAGCCATTATTTTAGCATTAGTTGCTGGGTTCGGAATCACATACATGGCTGATTGGATTGGCTTTATAATTCCTAACTTTATGGATACTGCACTATATTTAACGATTGCATACTTTAGTTTCCATATATTAATATCTGCAGTCATGTCTTGGGTTGGTTTTGGAGGAGTTGGTCTATTCGCTCTAATTTTCTTCTTTGCCGGATCAATTATTGGAATGGCACCAGAGCTTCTACCAAAATTTACACATGACTGGATTTATTCATGGGTTCCAATGCGATTTGGAGCAGATGGTTTAAGGGAAATTTTCTACTTTGGAAAGGAACTATCATTCAGTCATTCAATGGTCATATTAGTATGGATTGCATCAGTTTCTACTATTATATTATTTGCATCTACATTCAAACAAAATAAGATTGCAAAGGAACAACAATTATCAATAAATGAATAAGAATTTCATATATCCGAATACAACAAAAGGACCATTCATTATGGTCCTTTTGTTCTGTTAAGAATCTTAAGTGTTAAATAGTTTACCCTTTAACGCATCTATATATCTGCTTGCAGATTTTCTTACCACAGTTTTTGCATTGTCTTTTACGACTCCATGAAACGCATTATATACTCTATCAAATGTCATCTCATTTACAGTATTTGAAATGTCTTGAACCTTACTTGCTGGAAGTGGGATTAGATTTGGGTAACTGTACATAAAACTAACCCAATTCGGGTCGGCAACGACTTGTATAATATCTCCCGTTAATAAAATCCCTTTTTGATTATTTCCATTTTTCCATTCTAAAACTGCACCACCCTTAAAATGACCTCCTAAACGATGAAGTACAATTCCTTTATGTAATTCATGTGTTTCTCCAGACCAAAAAATAATTCGGTCACTAGTTCTGACAACCCACTCTTTGTCATCCTCATGTATATAAATAGGGGCATCAAAAGCTTCAGCCCACTCGATTTGGCTTGAATAATAATGCGGATGAGAAAGGGCTATTGCATCAATTCCTCCTAACTGATTAATCGCTTCTATTGTTTGATCATCAAGTAAAGTGATACAATCCCATAAAATATTAAATCCATCATTTTGAATCAGATAGGCTGTTTGACTGATACCAAATTTTGGACTCGTTTTTATACTATATAATCCCTCCTCCTCAAGTATGATGTTATTTTGATAGGTTCCCTTTTTCATAGATTCTAATGTGGTCCATGATTGCCCATTTGGATTTACATATTGTCTTTCTTCATTACAGATTAAGCAACTTTTCGGATGATGAATTGAACTTTCATATTGGACTCCACAAGTAATACAAATAAAGTTTTCCATCTTCATCTTCAACTCTCTTTCATAAAGATCTTAATGATTTCCAACAATAAAAAAGACATATAAATATGACATGATGTCTCGAAAATGTTAATTTCGTATCCATACATTTATATGTCTAATAAAATCTAATTATTTTATTTTCACTACTGTTCCTTTAGTCATCTCAAGCAGTTCATTGGGTGTTAGTTGAAAGATTGCTTTTGGATGACCCGCTGCGGCCCAAATTTCTTCGTATTGAAATAGGTCTTCATCTATAAACGTTAAGAGTGTATTTTTATGCCCTATAGGAGACACGCCACCTATTACAAAACCAGTGTGTCTACGAACGAATTCTGCATCTGCTTTCCCCAATTTTTGATTCAACAGCAATTCTATTTGTTTTTCATTTACTCGATTTACTCCACTTGCAATCACTAATACAGGATCATTACTCTCCACTAATCGAAAGATAATTTACTTGGCAATTTGAGCCACTTTGCAATTTAATGCATCTGCTGCTTCTTGTGCAGTTCTGGCACTCTGTGGTAATTCAATCACTTGATTGTTATACCCTGATTGAATAATCACGTCTTGTACAACTTGCGCACTTTCCTTTAAAACGCCCATCATCATCACTTCTTTCTACTATAATGTAGTAATCATTCTATATACTGACAGAAAATCCTTCATGAAGAGTATTCATTTCCACCAAATTGAAGTCGGAAATTCTTTTGTACTAATATTCATCAATTCACCTATTTTAGGCGTAGCAATGTTCAAGTTATTTTGCTTCGCAGCTTTCAACACTCTTTCAATTGGGTCATACCAATCGTGGAATGCTAGCGTAAATGCACCCCAGTGAATTGGTATCAGTACTTCTCCCTTTACATCAATAAAGGCTTGGACTGTTTCCTCAGGCAACATATGGATTGCAGACCAGCGTTCATCATATTGGCCACATTCCATTAATGCAACATCAAATGGACCATATTTTTCACCAATTTCCTTAAAATGCGACGCATAGCCACTATCACCACTAAAAAAGATTTTATGCTGATTGCTCATAATAATCCAAGAACACCATAAAGAAGCATTGCGATCAGTTAGACTTCTCCCTGAAAAATGTCTTGCAGGTGTACAAGCAATTGTTAAGCCTTCAAATGAAAATTCATCCCACCAATTATGTTCTGATATTTTATCTGTTTTAACGCCCCACCTTTCAAGGTGACCTCTTACACCTAGCGGAACAATGAAATGTTTTACTTTATGCTTTATTTTTTGGATTGTTCCATAATCCAAATGATCATAATGATCATGTGACAAAATAACTGCATCAATAACTGGTAAATCAGCTATCTCGAACGGTAAACCTCCACTATATCGTTTTCCTCCAAACTGGGGAAATGGGGAGGGAACATTACCAAACATTGGATCAACTAAAATATTCTTTTGATCGATTTCGATATGTACAGCCGAATGTCCAAACCAAGTTATTTTTGCTTCATCTTGATCTGACAAAATGAACTTCTTCATATTTGTCATTGGAATAGGAACGCTTGGTTTTCGGTTTGGATTAGTCTTTACAAAATCTCTTAACATTGTATAAGTGGTTCTCAAATCTGTACTCATACTAGTTGGTATTTGATTTTGAAATTTTCCATTCTGATAGTTTTCTAACTGGTGAAAGGTTTGTTGTTTCTCTTTTGAATATGTCTTACCGAAATGCGGATAGTTATTCATAAACAGATAGGCAATCATAATGACTAACAATAAAATAATAATAAAAAGCATTTTCTAAATTACCCTCCAAGTAAAGTTCGTTAAACAAATCAAATCTTGTTAACGAATTTTTTCAATATTAAAAATCACTACGTTTTTTCTTAACACTACCATATAGTTTCACTGTTAAACAAATATAAAGAATAACGCACTCACTTAGTTTATGGGCGAACAAAAAAGCACCTTTTATGATGAACATAAAAAGTGTTTTTGGTGGGTCTTGTTAGGTAAGAGTATTGGTAAATTTAAAGCATTGGATGCATACCTTTTTCTTTTTGCTCTTCAAATATCTTATTAACTGGTAATTGCTTGTATTCTTCATTTTTTCATAAAAAATTAGACCACATAGATAATTGTGGTCTTGTCTAAAACTATGTTAAAATTCCTAGAATAATAATCTATTTTTTTATGCGTGATAGAGTTCAAAAGACTGAGTGAAAAATCTTCCCACTAAATTCAACTACCACTCCAAATAATACTGATTACTGTCCCATGTCCAACCTTAGAGTTCACTTTGATTTGTCCACCCATAGCTTGAACTAATTCCTTCGTTACAGCCATACCTAGTCCACTTCCCTCAATTGCGCTATTTGTATTCGTCCCCCGATAGTATCGATCAAACAATCGTTCAATCGTCTGTTGATCCATTCCTTTACCGTTATCTTTGAAATCAATATGCCAACCGTTCTCTGGAAGTGCGACTAATTCAATATCCATTTTTGTTCCTGATGAATTATGAATAAGTCCGTTTGCTACGATATTATCTACTATTCTATCAAAACCTTGTGGATATATTCTCGCCATAATTGGTGTGGACGGAGTTATACAATTTACTTGACTATTTTCATACATAGGATGTGATGTAGCGCGTAATACTGAATCGGATAATAGGCAGCATAAGTCTTTTTCCTCTATATTGATAGGGATAACACCGTTCTTAAGCCTATATGTCAAAGCAAGATCATTGATTAGCTTGTTCATATATACGGTCTTTTCTATTATTGTTGAAGCAAATTGCCTTACTTCTTCGTCTGACCAACTATATTTCTCAGCTTCTAGCATATATGCATAACCCTGAATAGACGCGAGTGGTGTCTTCATATCATGTGTAACGCCAGCAATCCAATCTTCTCTGTTTTTCTGGGTTTGCTCTTCAGCGTCCTTGCCTGCTTGCAGTGTTATTGCTAGTACATGAATGGAATCCATGACTTCGCTAAAAATACGATATCCGTGCTTCCAATCCCCCTTTTGATTCCTGCCTTCATTTTCCGATTGAACATTAGTGTAATCACCTTTTCCTAACTTTTGAATCCAACCGAGTATAGAAAGGACTGGCGTTCCAAACCGGTTTGCATACCAGAGGGAAAGTAAGATGAAGATTAGTAAAGCTGATATTAAGAAAGCTGTAATTCCCATAATGATGACTTGTGCTTCAGTTTTAAAAAATGGGGCAGGCACAGTTGAACTTGTGACTTTATCAATTGGAGATTGTAAGACCCAAGTTAACCCCTTTTTTTTATCATATTTTGTATCCATCACGATGCCGTACATAGCTTGGTTATGGGATCTCATCGCAAGTTCTTGTATGGTATAAGATGTCACGGCATCCTTTGGCTTTTCCCAAGACGCAACTTCCATCCCCTTACGATCCAGTACTTGTACCCAACTACCCGATTTGTTTAACTGTACAATTGTACTGTAGGAAAATGAAATCTGCTGTTCATGTATTAAGCCGTCATTTATTATTTGTTGAAGCAACTCCTTTGTTGGAGATTTGGGTGCTCCGTAAAGTAATGTATAATAGTGTCCATCCTTCTCTTGTATCCATAGTCCTAATTTATATGGAAATGTCTCTTTGTCTAGCCAATAATCCATCAGTTGACCGGGAATATAACTAGAAGGCAAGTCGGTAGGTGTATTGAAAGACTGAACGACATTCCCATTCGAATCTAGACTCTGTAACCAGCCGCCATCTGCTTTTAGCTGTTTTATAAAAACAGAATCTACAATTAACCCTTTCGAGTCAACTTCCGCTTCCGAAATGAGGCGCGATATTCCCATTGGAGCAAAGTTGCGATTAATTTCAATATCTTCTAACCTTCCTAATACCCAAATCACGATCATAATTGCTATTGCCACCAAAAAAAGCCCTGTCATCGCTAACTGCAATGCAAATCGTATTGCAAACCGCCTACGGATCATCTTAATCTTCCCCTTTAGGCTGAATCAGTTTATACCCCATTCCTCTTACATTAACAAGGAATTTTGGTTTAGATGGATTTTTTTCAATTCTCTCCCGAATACGATGTATATGAACCATGACAGTGTTGTCATCATTATACATGTCCTCTCCCCATACACGTTGATATAGTTCACTTTTACTGAATATACGATTAGGGTGCTTACAGAGAAACAATAGCAACTGGAAAACGAGTGCCGGACAATGAGAGGTATGACCGTCTACTGTCAACGTTCCTTCTAATTCATCAACTTGAAAGTGGCCAAAATCATATAAAATGGTAGTAGCGTTCTCTTGTGGTTTAGCCTGCATGTACCTGCGTAGTTGTGCTCGTATCCTTGCTACCACTTCCAACGGGTTAAAGGGTTTAGCTATATAATCGTCTCCTCCAACAGCGAATCCTGACAGTATATCAAAATCCGATGTTTTTGCTGTAATGAACAATATTGGCGCATCCGTAGTTCGACGAATAAATGGACAAATATCCAGACCACTTGACCCCGGCATCATAACGTCAAGCAGCACAATATCATACCGTTTATGTTCACATGCCTGAAGAGCAGACTCACCATCAAATGCCGTATCTATATGAGAAAAACCTTCTTTTCTAAGCACGGTGACCATCATTTCTACAATTGATCGTTCATCGTCCACTATCAAGACTTTGACTTCCTTCATTTCTCATTCCCCCAACTAGAAATATCTTCCATTTTATCATATCTGCATATCCTCATTGTCTAAGGAATCTTAATACAACCTTAACTTTTACATTGCTAAACGATAAATAGTTTATGTAGAGTTAATTTTCAGGTAATCGGGTGATAAGTTTCGTGCAATATACTATGTTTAATTACTTAATCAAAGGAGGAGCAGAAGAGTGGCGAACTATTTGGAAGGACGCTTTGTACGACTAGGAGTTACCATCATACTTTTACTCATGTTTTTCCCTTTTTTAGCAAGTTGTGGAGTTCAAACTAAAAATCATCAAGAGGCAGCTTCAATGAACTCTAATAGAGATACAATTACAAGTAATACAAATACAATTCGCGGAAAAAACATTGCTTCTATGTTACTAGACGGTGAATATAAAAAACTCTATCAACAGTTTAGTATTTCATTAAAGGATATTGTAAAGTTGGAGCAGTTCAGTTCCATGGGGCAATCTTTTGTTGCAGACATTGTTTCTTTCAAGCAAATATCAAACATTAAGTTAAATGGGAGTGAGTCATTTGTTTGGAACGATCAATCAGGGGGGAAAGGATTGACTGCAACCATAGATTCAAAAGGAATGATAACTGGAATTCAAATCATTCATTACACTAATCATCCGAAAACTGATGAAGCTTACTCCAAGACGAAATTCGATTTGCCATTTAAAGAGGAATGGCTTGTCATCTGGGGTGGAAAAAATATATTCGTCAATTACCACTATGAGTATGAACAAGTACGTTATGCATATGATTTTGTTAAAGAAAAGAATGGATATAGCTATAAAGGAAATCCAAATAGAAATGAAAATTATTTCGCCTTCAATAAAGATGTTCTCGCACCCGCTGATGGAATAGTCGTTGCGTATGTAGACGGCATATTGGATAATTCCCCTGTTGGTAAGGTTAATGAAAGCCAGCCTGCTGGGAATTTTATTACCATTAAACATAGTAATGGAGAATATAGTACAGTCGCTCACTTGAAAAATGGTTCTGTAAAAGTAAAGTCAGGCGATAAAGTTACTGCCGGTCAACTGATTGGGAAGTGTGGCAATTCAGGAAACTCCACTGAGCCCCATATACATTTTCAAGTATCGACAACAATCGATCAATCAAACACAACCACAATTCCAATCTCATTCCTGAACAACATACAATTAATTCGCGGTGATTCTGCGACAGGAACGATCAATAAAAAATAAGGAGCTGCAAATATGAAACCGATTCAAAAGAAGAAGATTTTGACAAATAGCGGTATGATAGAATTCGCTCAATTAGGCGAAGGAGTAACTACAGTTATCCTCATTAATGGAGGAAGTGGTCCAATTGAAGGATGGTACAAAGTTTTTCACGAGTTAGCAGAGGAGACTACGGTGTTAGCATATAATAGATTAGGTGTAGGAAAAAGCGATTACCCTAAAAGTCCCCAACATGGGATCTTTATTGTAAACACTCTTAGACAACTACTTAAGGAAATAAATGTTAGTCCTCCTTATATTTTAGTTGGGCATTCCTTAGGTGGATTATATGCAAACTTGTTTGCTAGACAATATCCAGACGAAATTGCAGGCGTTGTTTTGTTGGATGCTAGTCATCCAGAAGATATAAGTATTAATGAAACACAAGGTGTACTCATCCGTGGTATGAATAAATTTTTAAAAGCTTTCGACTCTTTTTCGTCCCACAAAAAATGGAATGAAGTAAATTTTGTTGAAGAAACAGCTAAACAAATACAGCAGGCAGGTTCTTTTCCTGATGTACCGTTACTCGTAGTTTCTGGAGATAAATCGCCAAAAATGATGCCTGAACATGCCATTCAAATCAGAAAATCTAATCAAATGTATCTTGTGCAACTAAGTAATCAAGGTAAACACATATTAGCTACTAAAAGTGGTCATTTCCCTCAGCTATCCGAACCAGAATTAGTTATAAGCGCAATTCAAGAATGTATTCAAATGACGAAAAAAAATTAAAAGAGAGGCATGTTAGCCTCTCTTCTTTGTAGTTAATTATGAAATTAGTTGATTTCTCGCAATAAATTAGCCATTTCAATTGCGGATATACCTGCATCCCAACCTTTATTTCCAGATTTTGTACCTGCTCTTTCGATTGCTTGTTCAATATTTTCAGTTGTTAGAACACCGAAAATGACTGGTATACCAGTTTGTAGAGAAATTGAAGCAACTCCTTTTGCTACTTCATTACATACGTAATCATAATGAGTTGTTGCTCCGCGAATGACCGTTCCAAGTGTAATGATTGCATGATATTTATTGGTATCTGCCAATTTTTTAGAGATTAGTGGTATTTCAAATGCTCCTGGTACCCATACTACATCAATATCCGATTCTTCTACACCATGGCGTAGTAATGCATCTTGTGCACCACCAAGTAATTTTGACGTAATGAATTCATTAAAACGACCAACAACAACTGCAATTTTCAATCCTGACCCTATTAAATTCCCTTCAATTTTCATTTTAATCTCTCCTATTAGTAGTTTAGTAAATGACCCATTTTTTCGAGTTTAGTTTGTAAATATTGTTCGTTATCTGCTTTCATTTCAGTTTGCAGAGGAACCCGCTCATTAATTGAAATCCCGTAAGTTTTTAACTCTTCTATTTTTAATGGATTATTTGTTAATAAGTTGACTTTCAAAATCCCTAAGTCCTTCAATATTTGAGCAGCTATTTCGTAATTTCTTAAATCTGCTTCAAAGCCGAGATGAAGATTCGCTTCGACTGTATCAAGACCTTCCTCTTGAAGTTTATAGGCCTTTAATTTATTAAGTAGCCCGATGCCTCTTCCTTCTTGGCGCATATAAACAATTACGCCTCTTCCTTCTTCTTCAATCATATTTAATGCAGAATGTAATTGAGGTCCACAGTCACAACGACATGATCCAAATACATCACCTGTCAAACATTCCGAGTGAACTCTTACAAGTACTGGCTTACCATCATCAATGTTTCCTTTCACAATGGCCGCATGTTCTTTATCGTCGACTGTATTGGAAAAACCAATCATTCTAAAATCACCATAATCAGTTGGTAATTTAATTTCAACCTCTCTCTTAACTAGCCTTTCCTTCTGTTTCTGATAATCGATTAAGTCTTTAATCGTAATCATTTTTAACTGAAACTTTTTAGCGATATTGATTAATTCTGGTACTCTTGCCATTGTTCCATCATCATTCATAATTTCACAGATGACTCCAACTTCCTTAGCTCCCGACAGTCGTGCTAAATCTATCGCAGCCTCTGTATGACCTGGTCGTTCAATAACCCCACCACTTTTTGCAATTAAAGGAAACATATGCCCTGGTCTTCGAAAATCTTTTGCACTACCTTCTTCTTTTAACAATTGTAAAACTGTATTAGATCGTTCAAATGCAGAAATACCAGTTGTTGAAGTGTGATGATCAATACTGACTGTAAAAGCTGTCCCATGTGTATCCGTATTTTCTGTTACCATTGGATTCAAATTAAACTGATTTGCAATTCCCTCCGATATAGGGACACAAATTAATCCACGTCCATAGGTCGCCATAAAATTAATATTCTCTGGTGTCGCATACTCACCAATGACAACAAAATCACCTTCATTTTCACGATCTTCATCATCACAAACAATGACGACTTTGCCTTTTTTTAAATCTTCAATTGCTTCTTCTATTTTAGAGAACATATCATTACTCCTTTATAAATAGCCATTTTGTGATAAAAATGAAGTTGTTATGTTTGAGTCTTTTTTTACTTCATGTAACCCAAGCATTTTCTCGACATACTTACCTAATAAGTCAAATTCAATATTAACCGTATCACCTACGTTTTTACTGCCCAATATTGTATAAAAACGAGTATGAGGAATCAGTGATATGGTAATGACTTCATTTTCAACTTTAAATATTGTTAAACTCGTACCATCAATGGTGATACTCCCTTTTGATAAACAATATTTTAAATAGTCACTTGGAATGTTTATTTTATAAATAACTGCATTTTCAAGAGGTTTAATCGCAAGTATTTCACCCGTTGTGTCAATATGTCCGGAAACAATATGTCCACCAAATCTTCCGTTTGCAGCCATTGCTCGTTCTAAATTCACTTTATGATGATTTGATAACATTTTTAGATTAGTAGATTGATAGGTTTCTGGCATAACATCTACTGTAAATTCGTCTTTGGTAAAGCTTGTAACTGTCAGGCAGACTCCGTTAATTGAAATACTATCACCTAGATGAACACCTTCTAGAATTTTTTTTGCTTGTATTGTTAGGACTAGTGTTTGTCCTTTATTGACCGTATTTTTGAGTGTTCCAATTTCCTCTACAATTCCAGTAAACAAGTTAATTCACCTCGTTTTGAAGATGCATTCGAATATCAGCTCCAATTGTTTCTACTGATAATAAAGTTAAATTGGAAACATCCTTCATCATTTCATTACCTAAACCATTTAATAGATTACCATGATGGATTCCACCAATTAGTTTAGGTGCATAATATAATATTAGTTCGTCAAATAAGTTTTCTTCTATGAATGAGGTATGAATCTCACTTCCACCCTCTACATAAACGGAATGGTAGCCCATTTCTGCTAAAAGAGAAATGACTTCTCTTACCTTAACTTTTGACTCACATGTTTTTATCATTTCAATTCCTTTTTCTTGATAAGGAATCAGTTCTTTTTCGGTTATTCGATTACCAACAAAAATAATTGTTTTTGCTTCAATCGTATTTGCTATCTTGGAATCGATTGGTGTTCTTAAGCTCGAATCTAAAATGACTCGAACAGGTTGTCTAGTTTCTTGCTCCAATCGTACTGTTAAAGATGGATTATCATTAAGAACAGTTCCAACGCCTACTAAAATACAATCATGTATTCGACGTTCCTCATGCACTTTTTCTCTAGCTTTTGCACCAGTAATCCATTTACTGTCTCCTGAGTATGTGGAAAGTTTCCCATCTAAGCTAAGCGCTGCTTTTAAAGTAATATGCGGTCTTTTTTTGTTTATAAATGTAAAGAAGCCTTTATATAAATGCTTTGCTTCCTCATGACAAACACCGACCTCAACCTCTATACCAGCTTCTTTCAACTTTGAAAATCCTTTTCCACTAACTTTTGGATTATCATCTTGCACTGCGATGACCACTCTTTTAACCTTTTTCTCAATTAATAAATCCGCACATGGTGGCGTTCTACCATGATGACTGCATGGCTCTAATGTTACATAAACTGTTGAGCCAATCGATTTTGTTCCAGCCATATTTAAAGCATGAACCTCTGCATGTGGCTCACCTGCTTTTACATGACACCCTACCCCAACTACAGAACCGTCTTTTACAACAACTGCTCCTACTGGTGGATTGGGACTAGTTTGTCCAATTGTTGAGCTCGCAAGTTCAATAGCTAATTTCATAAATAGTTGATCCAACTTATCACACCCTCTAATTCAAATTCATTTGAAAAAGTGAAAAAGCCCCTTAAGAATGTACTTAAGGGGCTTTAGATGTTTAAGAAAGGAAGCATACTTAAATAAACGCCAAAACAATCCATAAATTTACATGATTGTTACGCGTTTATTGTTGCGCAATTGATTAATAGACACAACAAACTAAGCCTATATCAGACGAAAATTTGAAAATATCAAACTCGTACTGATATATGCACTCCATCCTTCTCCCATCCAGACTATACTGTCGGCTCTAGATTCTAACTAGATCAGCAAACATATAAAAAAACATATGCAGCTCACGGGCTTAGTATAAAAAAATTTTATACAACACCGCCGGTTGGGACTCTCACCCGACCCCGAAGGACACACTAATTATCAAATTTGTTTCATTATAACTAGCAAATTATTCAAAGTAAAGTATTATAGATTTCAAGTTTTATCATAGAAATAGCAAATTATTAGTGAATCCCTATATTTTTCTAGTAAAATTCTGAGATGAAAAAAAGAAAAAGATCACCTAAAATCGATGATCTTATCTACGGGTTATTTATCATTTTTTCCATTCGAGCACTTATATTTTTCTACACTAGACATTTCTTTTTACAAGTCATTTCCTACCTGACAAACCATTTTTTGCTCCTTGATTGATTCTTTTTTTTGAAGCCAACCAAAATAGACTGCTACTACTACAATTGCTAATAAAATATAAATTGATGAAAATAATAATATACTAAAAAAGCAAATTGCTAGAATAGCTGACCCGATTTTTAGTAATAAAGAATCAAAAATACGCATACATGCTAAGACGCCAAGTAAAGCGTTACATAAGAAGAAAGCATTCGCAATTGCTACTAGTTGCTGAATGGAAATAATGTTCAGAAAGAATAATGTAAATACAATAATATGAATACAAAACAAGCTTAGTAAGCCACGTGTAGCTACATTATTTTTATTTTTGTACGATAACCATGATGGTAACAATCCGTTTTTAGCTTGATCTGAAATCAATCTTGATACTGCTCCTATGACAAGTAAGACAGTGCTAATACAGAGTGCGATTGTTATAGTTGAAATAATTGGAGTGGCCCAATTGCCAAATAAGCTTTCAAGTAAGGGTGCCAAAGATTGATTTGCTGCACTTTCGGAATCCGATTGAATCCATTGGAAAGCGAGTGCAACCGTTAGACTGACAACTGCAATTATTGAAAAGCTTAAAGCAACTGCTTTTGGAATTGTCCGTTCAGGCGTTTTTGCTTCTAATGAATAGCTACCAATGACTTCCCAACCAATTAGTGCCCAAAATAACAGAAGTAAGCTTTGACCAAAATCAGAAACAGTAATCGGATTCGATAATATGATGTCTCCATCTACTGTAAACAATGTGTGCAAACTTCCCACTAATAAAGTTGCAACAATAAACGTGGACATGATAAATGCAAACTTACCGACATCGGTTATATTTCTTGTTAAAATTAAATAAACAAAACATAAAAGTCCGAGTGCTAACCATTTTTCATGAAACAGTGATTGTGAAGTAAGTAGCTGTAAATAATGTCCCGCTGTTCCTAACACAGCAACTGGTCCGAAACAAACTGCAAGTAAAAAGAAAATGGCTGATAAATTCTTTATTTGGGTCCCAAATGCTCTTTCAACTGCTAAAGGTACGCCTGAATCTCCAGGGATCATCAAGCTTAGTTTTCCAAACATATGAGCAAATAGCATACTCAAACCTAACATAATCATCCAAGCAAAAATTGCGTAATTTCCAGCTGTGTCAAAAACAGCTGGAGGTAAGATAATGATACCCGAACCTAGAATAGGCCCAACCATTAATCCACTGAGCAACAAAAATCCAATTTTACGATTTTTCATACATCACCTCAAAAGTTATTGAATCAAATACTAATCTCGTATATCTTAAGTATATGAAACATCAATAAATCGGTAAAATGAATAGTTATGATATAAACCATCGGATTTTTCGATAATTGGAGGTTATTATGGAAATTCGCCATTTGATTACTTTTAAATCAATTGTAGATATGGGTGGATTCTCAAAGGCTGCAGTTCATTTAGGATATGCACAATCAACTGTTACAGCACATGTTCAGGCTTTAGAACAGGAACTAGGCGTACCATTATTTAATCGTATCGGTAAAAAAGTACAATTAACAGAAGTTGGTGAGCATTTCTTATCTCATGCGATCGAGATGATTCAATTATATTCAAAAGCGAAAGATGTCTTTCAAATGGAAAAAGAAGAAACTGCCACCCTACGAATTGGTGCACCTGAGTCGTTAACGATTTACCGACTCCCATTTATAATCCAGGCTTTTCGAAAAAAATACCCAAAAGTAAATATCATAATGAAGTCAGGTTCATGCTGGGACTTGCAAGAATCATTAAAACGAGGCGATCTTGATATCGCATTTTTCTTACAAGCTAATGTTTCTGATCCAGATTTAACGATGGAAACATTAGTTGAAGAACCACTTGTCATCTTATTACCACCTCAGTCTGACTCATCAAGAACACTTTCATCATTTTCGTTATATGAAAATGAAAATATTCTACTAACAGAACAAGGAAGCTATCGTGATTATTTTGAAGCATTTTTGTTGAGTAAAGGGATCCAAACAAAAACAGGAATTGAGTTTTGGAGTGTCGAGGCAATAAAACAATGCGTTATGTGTGGATTAGGAGTTTCTATGCTACCACTTGTTACTGCGAATCAAGAAATTGAGCAAGGTAAAATGCAATCTATTAAATGGGATACTAGTCTTGGGAGTGTTTTTACAATTATGTCATGGCATAAAAACAGATGGCAGTCTCATGCAGCTAGAAATTTTTTGGAAATTGTAAGGGAGCATGCTCAAGGCTGGAATTCAAAAAAGCACGACTCATCCAAGTCAAAACCTAATTGAGGTTTTATTCGGAATTAGTCGTGCATTTTTCATTTCAATTTTTACTTAAACTGTACTACGTTCAATTAATTTAACTGACATTTCTGTTTGCGATTGTTCATTAAGTAGAGCTTGATGTAATAGCTTTTGGCCCATTTCTTTTATAGGCATTTCAACAGTTGTTAGTTTCATGTATTTGGCAATTGGTTGATTATCGAAGCTAATGATTGCAAGATCTTCAGGGATGACGATGCCTTTCTCATTACAACAAGTTAAAATCCCTGCTGCTACTTGATCACTAGTAACTAGTAAAGCTGTCGGTCTATTTTTTGATTCAATTAAAGTATTAACGATTCGTTCCCCATCTTCAAAATAGCTACATTTTTTTATAATTTGGTCATCATGATAGGATAAGTTGTATTTATGAAGGAAATCCTTATAGGCTAAATTTCTTTGAAGGCTATTTGTACCACTACTACGTCCGATGCAGTAACCAATTTTTCTATGACCTTTTTTGTACATGTATTCTAAAGCAATCGTAAAGCTCTTATAATGGTCAACAAAAGTCGAAGATATTCTAGTATTCCTCGTATCCTCACATAAGATTACCGGCCCATATTCTAAATATGCTTCAACTACTTCTAGTGGGCAAATTCTTGAACAAATAATGAGAGAATCTATTTGTTTGTGCTTCAACATTTCCAGTGCTTCCAATTCTCGCTCTTTGTGATAATCTGTTTGAAACAACACAAGCTTATAGTTATTCTTAATCGCTTCAATAGAAATCCCCTCTATTAACAAACCAAAATATGGATGATTTGAATACGGAACGACTACCCCAATTAAATGAGTTTTCCCTTTACTTAAGTTAACAGCATTTAAATTTCTTTGATAATTCGTTCTTTCAATTGCTCGTAATACAGCATTTCTTTTTTCATCACTAACATACCGTTCATTGTTTAGTACCCTTGAAACAGTCGTAACTGAAACGCCAGCAATCCTTGCAATATCTTTAATATTAGACATAACTTCACCTTTTCAAAATTTTTCTTGCTATGAAACCAGTTCCATACTTTACGCTAATTTTAATAAAAAAGGAGGAACAAATATGTATATTTTATTTGGTATATTTAGTTTAATTTTTATGTGCAGTATCATCCTACTTTTCGCTTCTATCGCTATCATACAACAAGAAAAGCAAATGTTTAAAAAGAATGATTGGAAATGATCAACTTTGCTGAATACTATTTATGGCATTCGTAAATAATATGATGGGTTCTAATAAAAGGAGGTCATTATTATGGATACTGAAAGAGCACTTGAAATAATTGCTTCACCTAATATGATTAATGTAACTTGTGATGGAGTTCCAATTTATATTCAGCATGTAAATAAGAATGAATCAACCGCTAGAGTTTATCCCCTAGATGAGCCTCATAATGACAAAGAAGTTTCATTAAGTAATTTAACGGAACACTAAATCACTAAAAATGGAGGTTTCAGTTTGTAGACAAAGTATAAAAGTTTAGAGATTCAGGCTGAAACCTCCACTTACTAATGGAGGTTTTATTTTTGCTTCTTATAAAAATCTTGTACTAACCCGATGAATACTTGCATCGATTTAGTTTGCAGTTGAATTGGTTCAGTTAGTATTGAGAAGTTCCTTTTGATTGGTGTACCTTCTACGTTTAACAGAACAATGGTATTTAGTAATTTTTCTTTTTTCACTGTTAAATCGGATAAATAACTGATTCCAAGACCAGCCTCTACAGCTTCCTTAATTAACTGAGTACTACCAAACTCAACTAATTTGGTTGGTCTAATGTTCAATGTTTCAAATAAACGATCTGTAGCCTCTCTTGTTCCAGATCCTTCTTCGCGAACAATCCAAGTTTCATTTTCTAATTGTCCTATTGTTACCTCTTTATTTTTTGATAAAGGATGATTTACTCCTGCCATTATAAAAAGCTCATCAGTAGCAACTGTTTCCATAAATACATTTTGATGAACATATTCGCCCTCGACTATTCCAACATCTATTTGATGCTTTAAAACTGCTTGTGCAATTTCTCTTGTATTACCAATTTGGACAGATGGGATAATATTTGGAAATTTTAACTTTACATTTGCTAATATATGCGGAAGTACATATTCTCCAAATGTATAACTGGCCCCTATTTTTAATACTCCATTCGCTTCATGCATTAAATCATCTACTAATGTCGACATTCGTTTGTACAGACCTGTAATTTCTTTCGCATGTGAGTAAACGATTTCTCCCGCTTTCGTTAACTCTACAAATTTGTTCGTTCTATTTAATAACTTTGTTCCTAGATTTTTTTCGAGTATTTGTATTTGTTGACTGACTGATGGCTGAGTCATATGAAGCTCTTCAGCTGCACGAGAAAAGTTTTTTTTCTCAACAACTTCTATAAAAACTAAAAGTAAATGGTCCATCTGTTCACCTCTTAGTATCGATTTTGCTTATGATAACTATCATAATCATTTATTTTTCTTATCGTCAATCATCGCGTACGATAAGTATATAAATTGAATTGTGGATTAGGGGATGATAGATTTGGAACCGAATTTATTCGTACAAAAAAATTCAAAAGAACCAATGATAGATAAGGAAAAAATTTACTCGTTAATTCTTGGAATCGGATTTACAATTTTAATAGCTTGCATCGGGGTTGGATTATCTAAAATCCCTAAGCTTGGTTATATTGGTCCGTTTGCCTGTGCCATACTTTTTAGTGTTCTATATAGACAAATTTTTGGATATCCAGAACATATACGTATTGGCATTCAATTTTCCTCCAAATACTTTTTAAGATTTGCGATTGTATTATATGGATTAAAATTAAATATGAATGTCATTTTTCATCAGGGTTTTATGATCATGATAAAAAGTATGATAACAGTACTCTTTTCTTTTATCGTGCTGATGATGATTGCCAAATTGATAAAGGCAGATATGAATCTTTCATTACTATTAAGTATTGGAACCGGAATATGTGGAGCTGCTGCCATCGCCGCTATTTCACCAATTATGAAAGCAAAGGAAGAAGATACAGCAATGGGGATCGGAATCATAGCACTAGTAGGAACTATATTTTCAATAATTTATCCACTCCTCTTACCCTTCTTACATCTAAATTCTGCAGAATACGGAACTTGGGCCGGCCTTAGCCTTCATGAAATTGCGAATGTTGCTTTAGCAGCCGCACCAGCAGGAGAAAATGCATTAGCATTTGCTTTATTATCAAAACTATCAAGAGTTTTCCTCTTAATACCTGTTAGTTTTTTATTTATTTTTTGGATGAATAAAAAAGGAATAAAAAAAGACACTGAAGTCAAATTTACATTCCCTTGGTTTCTAATCGGTTTTATCTTGATGAGCTTTTTAGGAAGTTTTTTCCTAGGTGAAATAATGGAAACAAAGGAACTAAAGAATCCACTCGATTTTTTAACATCATTTCTATTAACAATGGCAATGACTGGTTTGGGTTTAAACATCAATGTAAAGGAACTACAAACGAAAGCCTTTCGTCCTTTCATTGCAATTTTGATTACTTCATTATTTCTATCAATCTTTACTTTTATTTGTTTATAAAAAAGACATGAAAATTCCATGTCTTTTTTTTCCATTATTATCCTTAGATAATAAATACACATTGTAATATTTATCCACTGTTTTGAATTTTCAACCAATTAATGACTAATTACCCATGTTTTTTTGCGTTTTTTTGAAAAAATAGTCGAAAAATTCTTTGTATAAACTGTAAACGTATGTTATTATAAAAATCAATTAATCCTAACAAATAATATTTTTTCGTTAGTAATTGTCAGAATTTTCTATTATTTATACAAAACTATTAAAATAGTTAGGTACATTTTAGAAAATCACATCAAGAATTTTAAGGAGGTTCATATGAGTTTATTTCGTAAAAAATCTGTCGCAAGTGCAACTCCAAGTAGTTCACTTAACAAAGTACTAGGTGCATTTGACCTAACAATGCTAGGGATTGGAGCTATCATAGGAACTGGTATTTTCGTATTAACAGGGGTAGCAGCAGCTGACTATGCTGGACCAGCACTTATTCTTTCATTTATTATTGCAGGGTTAGCGTGTACTTTCGCTGCATTATGTTACTCTGAATTTGCTTCCATGATTCCACAAGCAGGAAGTGCTTATACTTATAGCTATGTTGCTTTCGGTGAAGTAGTTGCTTGGATATTAGGTTGGGATATGGTACTTGAGTATGGACTAGCTTCATCAGCAGTTGCTAGTGGATGGTCAGGATACTTCCAAAGTTTATTATCAGGATTTGGAATTCATTTTCCAACTGCATTAACAAGTGCATTTGATCCTAGTAACGGAACTTATATAGATTTACCAGCTGTAATCATTGTTTTAATCGTAACTTTTATTCTTACTAGAGGTGTTAAAGAGTCAGCTAAACTTAACACTATAATGGTAATTATCAAATTAGCTGTAGTAATACTTTTCATCGCAATTGGCGTTTGGTATGTTGAGCCTACAAACTGGACTCCATTTATGCCAATGGGATTTGGTGGTGTAACAGCTGGAGCAGCTGTTGTAGTATTTGCTTACTTTGGTTTTGATGCAGTATCAACTGCTGCTGAGGAAGTTAAAAATCCTCAACGTAACTTACCAATCGGTATTATCTCTGCATTAGCAGTATGTACAGTTCTTTACATTGTTGTTTCATTAATTCTTACTGGTATCGTTCCATTCGATCAACTAGGCGTAAAAGATCCTGTGGCATTTGCATTAAACTTCATCCACCAAGATTGGGCAGCTGGATTCATTTCTCTAGGCGCAATCATCGGTATTACAACAGTATTAATGGTAATGATGTTTGGACAAACTCGTTTATTCTATGCAATTAGTCGTGATGGCTTACTACCTAACAAAATGTCAAAAGTTAACAAGAAAACTCAAGTACCTGTAGTAAGTACTTGGATTACTGGTGGATTAGTAGCAGCATTCGCTGGATTAATTCCATTAAATAAATTAGCAGAATTAACGAATATTGGTACACTATTCGCATTCTCAGCTGTATCACTTGGTATTTTAGTATTAAGAAAAACTCAACCAGATTTAAAACGTGGCTTTAGAACTCCATGGGTGCCTGTTGTCCCAGTTTTAGCTATCGTATTCTGTGTATATTTAATGCTTCAACTATCAGCATTTACTTGGAAAGGTTTCGTAGTTTGGTTAGTAATTGGTTTAATCATCTACGCTTCATATGGATACAGAAATAGCCGTTTAAATCCAGAAAACAAGTTAAATGATTCAGATCACTCAGCTTAATTAAAAAATATCCCATTATAGTTGCCTATAATGGGATATTTTTTTGTCTGATTAGATATGATATCTTAATAGTTGAATTGATAATGAATAATGTAAATTAAAATGAAAATATATGCCAATTAACTGTAGGAGTGAATTGAAATGAGTTATATTATAGGAATATTGGTTATTTCAATCAGTATTTTAATGATCTATCAATTGACCAAAAAGAATGTATCTTCCTCTAGTCAATTCGGAGTGTATGATCATACTAATTCTGGCAAAATTCCTGAACATATTGAACAAATACCAATCGTAGAAACTAAACATGAAATACTATACGAAGTATCACCACAATCTACAAATAACGCTGAATCAATGTAAAGGATGAAGATCAGGAGTTGATGAAATGTTCCCTTTAAAAAATTACTATGACTCTTTTATTAAAAAAGAGATCATTGGGTTAAAAAGAGAAGTTGCTTTAAAACGTTTGAGTAATTTGCTTGCATGTCAAAAAATTAGCAAGGATACAGTTGATGTTGTACATATCCGCTATTTTACTTGTACTGAAACACTTCAGCCTACTGATACATATTTAGGAACAATAGCGGTTAAATTCGCTAATGGATATGTTATAGACTCAGCCATTTCTACACCAAAGGAAACTAATAATCAAATTCCATTTAAATAAGTTTTTCTGTCACAAATCACTAATGACTGCAAAGTGCGGTCTTTTTTTTAGCAATATTTATTAATGGGTTAAAGCCTATTTAGTGTATAGACTAGTTCCATAGTTATCAAAAAAACATACGATACATTATCCACCTCTCCTAATTGTAATATTGCTACATTCCCCTAACAGGGAAGTTTTTCGAAAGCCCCACAAATTTAGAATGAAGGAGGTATAATGTATGAGTGATGGATTTAGACATCATAACAGCTTTGCATTGATTGTTGTATTATTCATCCTATTGATCATTGTAGGAGCAGCTTGTTTCGCAGGTGATCATTTTGGAGGCGGCTATGGCGCTTGGTAATAACTAAAAAATATAAAACCTCTTGAATATATTCAAGAGGTTTTTTTATTTAAAATTTAAGCATTCAAGACTTCTGATTGTTGATAATTTCTCTCCATGGCAATCATTTGTATTTTAACATGAATATATTTCTCAAAGCCTATGTAACGATCTAAACTTAATACATAGCTACGGTCTAAAGAAAGTAAAATTGCAAATGCACTGGTATAAAGTGTAAGACTGATTAAGTTCATATTACCCGATAGAATAAAATTAATATGCATGAAAAGACAAATCAAAATTGAAGGAAGTAGCATTAAACCCACGATCAATAAAATACCGATTATGATTTGTACAACTGGAATCGTGTAATTAAAAAACATATAATGCTTTAAAGCAAAGTGTTGAATGAAATACTTATAAAATTCCGGGACATTAGGCTTTTCAACAGCCATTATAAAATAATTTTAAATAAAGACTCCAGGTTCGCTATACCAATTTTTTTCTGTAATTTTTGTGATTCCAGCAAATAACCATCCTACTCCAAATAGAATTCTCATCAGTGTAAATAATGCTTGAAATGCGTTTTCTTTTAATTGATGCATAATTTTTTCCATTAATTTTAGTCTCCAATTCCTTTGACTAGAAGAATAATCCTATTGCGCTTCCTCTACTTATCATCTTGTTACTAACTGGTAAAATATTTTAAATGATATTAGTCGCCTTATTTGCCCCCTCATTTATTGAAAATGATTATCACTAACGATAAAATACTATCAATAATGATAATCATTGTCAATTAGTTTTTATATTCCAAAATCTACCACTTTTTATACATCTCATTTTTGTTAATTGAGTGACCTATCCCTCTGTTTTTCCGCTAAAAAAACACTTGTTAATTTGAATACTTTCATTACTAATGCACATACTATTTGAGGTTTTAATTAATTTGTGGAGGTTATAAAATGAATAAACAGCGAGCACAAGAAATCGCATCATCTGCAGTCATGGCTAATGTCACATATAATGGAGTACCAATTTATATTCAACACGTAGATGATCAGGCAGAAACTGCCAGAATTTATCCGCTTGGGCAACCACAAAACGAAGAAGAAGTATCGTTAAACAGCTTATTAGAGCATTAATAAAAGGCTGCTTTCGTATACTTCGTTGCTATTTTAGAATGCGTTAGTTGATGACAACTCCAGGATTCTCCCTTTCAGTGGGGCGTAAGCTGAGCCTCCTGGGTCCACAGGATGTGGATCATGCATGCGTTACGACAGGACGTCGTGGTTTTAGCATGCCTACCTTGCTTGGCCTGTGGGGTCTCAGCCTTCCCCCTACTCCCACAGGAATCTCGCACCTTCCATTGTAATCAATTTCTGGTTTTAAAGTTACAAACCCAATAAGCAACAATCTTATAGAAAATAGCCTAATAAAAAATAAACCTCCCAAATTGGAGGTTTATTTTTTTATATTACCAATATAGACTCTCTATGTAATGACACTTTGTACATACATTTATATTATCGCTTTTTTGAAATTCATGTTTACAATTTTTTTGGATATTCATTAACTCTTTTCTCAGTTGACTCACTTCTGACTCTAGCTCTTTTAGTTGCTTAGCTATTTGGATCACCCGGTTCATTCTAGGCTCCCCCATTCACTCATTGGTATATTTCCCCACCATTTTTTCTAAATTCATCAGCCTTTTCTTTGAGACCCTCATCGATAACTAACTCAAAATCTTTTTCATTCACTAAATCCCTAATATCTTGAGAGATTCTCATACTACAAAATTTTGGTCCACACATCGAACAGAAATGAGCTGTTTTTGCACCCTCAGCGGGTAATGTTTCATCATGATATTCCATCGCTCTTTCTGGGTCTAGTGATAGGTTAAATTGATCTCTCCATCTAAATTCAAATCTTGCTTTAGAAAGCGCATCATCTCGTTTTTGTGCTCCCGGATGACCTTTTGCAAGATCAGCAGCATGTGCTGCAATTTTGTATGTAATAACACCTACTCTAACGTCTTCTTTATTCGGCAATCCAAGATGTTCCTTTGGTGTTACATAGCAAAGCATTGCTGTACCAAACCAACCAATCATCGCAGCACCAATTGCAGAAGTAATATGATCATAGCCCGGTGCGATATCCGTCGTAAGTGGTCCAAGTGTGTAAAAAGGAGCTTCATTACAAATTTCTAATTGTTTATCCATATTTTCTTTAATTAAATGCATTGGTACATGACCTGGTCCTTCAATCATTACTTGGACATCATGCTTCCAAGCTATTTTCGTCAGTTCTCCAAGTGTTTCCAATTCAGCAAACTGAGCTTCATCGTTTGCATCAGCAATGGAACCAGGTCTTAATCCGTCTCCAAGTGAGAATGTAACATCATAGCGTTTCATAATTTCACAGATTTCTTCAAAATGTGTATATAAGAAATTTTCTTTATGATGTGCAAGACACCACTGCGCCATAATTGACCCACCTCTTGAAACGATACCTGTTACGCGTTTAGCTGTTAATGGTATATAGCGTAAAAGTACACCAGCATGAATTGTAAAATAGTCGACACCTTGCTCCGCTTGTTCGATTAATGTATCTCTAAATACTTCCCATGATAAGTCTTCAGCTATTCCATTCACCTTTTCTAATGCTTGATAAATAGGTACTGTTCCAACTGGTACTGGTGAATTTCTAATAATCCACTCGCGAGTCGTGTGAATATTTTTTCCGGTAGACAGATCCATCATTGTGTCTGCTCCCCAGCGTGTTGCCCAAGTCATTTTTTCAACCTCTTCTTCAATAGATGAGGTGACGGCTGAGTTACCAATATTGGCATTGATTTTCACATGAAAATTACGACCGATTATCATTGGCTCGCTCTCTGGATGATTTATATTTGAAGGAATAACTGCTCTTCCTCTCGCTACTTCAGACCTGACATATTCAGGAGAAACATGCTCCCTTATTGCTATAAATTCCATTTCTGGCGTGATCAATCCTTGTCTTGCATAATGCAACTGCGTAATATTTGCACCATCTTTTGCTCGTAATGGTTTTCTATCTAGTGCTTGGAAAACCTCTATATTTTTCTGTACAACCTCACTTTTAAAGCCGTTATCTTCAGGTTTTACTTCACGGCCTTCATACTCGATTACATCTGCTCGCTCGGTAATCCATTTTCCTCTTATAGACTTAAGTCCTTTTCGAATATCAACTGTTTCGCTTTCATCGGTATAAGGACCGCTTGTATCATAAACTCGTACAGGATCATTTTCCTCTTCCCCAAATGAACCTGTTGTTGGACTTAACTTAATTTCACGCATTGGAACTAACAAGTCCGCTCTTGATCCTTCTATATAGACTTTTTTACTTCCCGAAAAACTAGACATGATTGAAAAATTCATTTCATTTACAGAATTGTTCATTATGATTTCCCCTTTTTAATGTGGTTAAAAAGAACAAAATCCAATCCATGATAAGCATGAAAAAAAGCCGTATCTTAAAAATATAAGACCCGGCTAACGGTTAGTTTGAATACAATAATGACAAATTATCACCACTGTAATAAACGCAAACTTCCCCACGCTGGTATGAACCAGATCAGGTCCTGAGGGTTAAGAAACTTAAAGCGCGTTTCTCTCTCAGCCCAACTTATTGGACACCCCTAGTCAAACTATTCTTTTGTACAGACTTAATATAAACCTATGATTCAATTTTGTAAATCATTTTATTTCCCTAAAATTTTACAAGGTTGGATGAAAATTCATATTCATGCCTGAAAATATTAACTATTTTTGCATTGAAAAATTATTTTTAATTAGATCTTTAAGTGTCTATTTTGCTAACTTTTGAAATACTATTTACAAACTATCATTTTTTTAATCTTGAATTATTTTATTTTTATGCTATGCTAAATTTAATTTTCATAGTGTATTCATCACTAGGGGATCCCTTGATAAGGGCTGAGAATAAAGTAATTACTTTTAAACCCTCATAACCTGAACAGGTTCGTACCTGCGTAGGAAAGTGGCGCAATGTCTTTTTATGCGTTTATTTGTGTATCTTACAAACCACTTTCCAGTTTTAGGAAGGTGGTTTTTCTTGTTTTAAAAGGAAATTTACAATACATACAGCCTATTTCTCAAAAAGGAGGAACAAATTTGAAATTAATCGCAGTGACGAATAATATGTATTCTGTTCATGATCTTGCTTCAAAGATTTATCAAATACATGATGTTGTTGATTTTGTTCATATACGAGAAAAATCTAAAAGCAGCTCGGCGCTATTTACGCTATTAAACCTTTTAATAGATAACGAAGTTCCTATGAACAAGATTGTCATGAATGACAGATTAGATGTCGCGTTGCTTACCAATCTAAAAAACATTCATTTGCCAACTCACGGCCATCCGGTCAAGTTAGTGAAAGAACAATATCCAACAATGAACGTCGGTCGCTCAGTCCATTCAGTAGCAGAGGCTATTTCCTCTGAAAAGGATCTGGCCAATTATGTCATTTATGGACATTGCTTTGAGACAAATTGCAAAAAAGGTTTACGTCCAAATGGAATTGATCAGTTAAATGAGATAAAAAAAGTTCTTACAATTCCAGTTTACGTAATTGGCGGAATAGCTCCTGATCATCTTCCTATATTAAAAGAGTGTCAGGTTGATGGAATTGCAGTCATGTCCGGTATTTTTTCTTCTGAAAACCCGCGTGATGCTGCTCTAAAATATATGGAGAGGTGCACTAGTATTCTATGAAACAACATTTTGATGTAATCGTAATTGGTGGTGGAATCATTGGATGCTCTATCGCTTATTACTTGGCAAAAGAAAAACTAAACGTTGCCGTACTCGAAAGACAAAAGGTTGGTTCGAAATCAACTAGCGCTGCAGCAGGCATGCTCGGAGCTCATTCTGAGTGCAATGATTCAAAGATTTTTTTACCTTTTGCAAGAAGCAGTCAACTAGCATATTTTGAACTGAAAGAGGAGCTTAAAAGACTTAGTCGTATCGACATTGAGCTGAAAACAGGTGGGATTTTTAAACTAGCTTTTAATGACGATGAAAAAATGCAATTAGCTTCCCTTCTGACTCAACCAACAGTCAAATGGTATAAACCAACTGAGGTTCAAAGAAAAATACCTAATATAACAACAAATATAATTGGCGCAGCATATATAGAGGATGATGTAAGCGTGCTTCCTACTTCTGTCTGTACTGCTTTTTCCAAAAGTGCACAAGTGCTCGGAGCTACAATACACGAGAATACTAGTGTTTTAGACATTAAAAAAAATGAAAATACATTTATGATTCATTCTACAAATGGACAATTTACAGCTGAAAATATCGTCATTGCAAATGGGGTTTGGAGCACTTCTTTTTTTAAGCAGCTCGGACTACATAATCGTCTTACCCCAGTTAAGGGAGAATGTCTTTCTGTTACAAGTGAACATATGACGCTGGAGCATACAATTTTCCACGATCATAACTACATTGTTCCTAGAAACAATGGAAAACTTGTTATTGGTGCAACGATGATTCAAAACGAATGGGATGAAAAACCAACCCTACTAGGCATTGAATCATTAATTGAAACTGCCAAAAAGATGCTACCTGAGATAACCAAAATGACCATTGAATCATGTTGGGGAGGTTTAAGACCACAAACCTTTGACCAAAAACCATTTATCGGAAAACACCCTGATGATGACAATATATTTTTTGCAACTGGACACTTTAGAAATGGCATTCTTCTAGCTCCTGAAACGGGCAAAATGATTCGAGATTTTATTCTGAAACGAAAGATCAAACCTGAGTGGGTAGAAGCGTTTAAAGTGAATCGATAATTTTAAAGAGAGGTGTATGACGTTTGAACATCCAATTGAACGGCAATACTATTCAGCTTGCTGAAAATATTTCCACAGTAAAAGATTTACTTCATTCTTATCAATTAGAAAATCGAATCGTTGTAGTAGAAGTAAATAAAGAAATATTGTATCGAGAACTGTACGGTACTACAGTTCTTTCAAATGGAGATATGGTAGAAATAATACATTTTGTAGGTGGAGGTTAATGATGTTAACAATTGGAAAACATACATTTCATTCAAGATTGTTTCTAGGCACAGGCAAATACCCTTCTTTTGATATTCAAAAAAAGGCTGTTGAGGTATCCGAAACGGAAGTATTAACATTTGCTGTTAGGCGAATGAATATATTTAAGGAATCCCAACCAAACTTGCTTGAACAATTAGATTTAACGAAATATAAGCTACTTCCAAATACCGCTGGGGCTAAGACAGCAGAAGAAGCAGTTAGAATAGCTAAACTTGCAAAAGCTTCAGGACTATGTGACATGATAAAGGTTGAAATAATTGGTTGCGACAAGTCGCTATTACCAGATCCAATTGAAACGTTAAAAGCATCTGAAATATTACTTTCAGAAGGATTTACTGTATTACCTTATACATCTGATGATGTCGTTTTAGCAAGAAGGCTTGAAGAACTAGGAGTCCATGCAATCATGCCCGGTGCATCCCCAATAGGGTCTGGGAAAGGTATTTTGAATCCTTTAAATTTACAGTTTATCATCGAACAATCCTCCGTTCCTGTTATTATTGATGCTGGAATTGGTTCACCTAAAGATGCAGCATATGCTATGGAATTAGGTGCAGATGGCGTGTTACTAAATACTGCTGTTTCTGATGCTGCTGATCCAGTAAAGATGGCTATTGCAATGAAAATGGCTATTGAAGCAGGTAAGCTTGGCTTCGAAGCCGGAAGAATACGTGAAAAAAATTACGGGGTGGCCAGTAGTCCGATTACAGGGTTGGTGAGTTCTTGATTGACCGATATATAAAACAGCAATTATTTTTAGGTAAAGACGGACAAGAGAAATTACAACATGCAAGTGTACTAGTCATTGGAGCAGGAGCACTCGGCTCATCAATAGCAGAAATGCTAGTGCGTGCAGGCATTGGTGAACTGACGATAGTCGATCGTGATTATGTTGAATGGAGTAATTTGCAAAGACAACAGCTATATTCAGAAGAAGATGCTAAAAAAAAGTTACCAAAAGCAATTGCAGCAAAAAATAGATTATTAGAATTAAATAGTAGCATAAATATTAATAGTTTTATAACAGACATCAATGCTAAAAATATTGAGGAGTATGTTAAAAAGCAAACTATTTTAATTGATGCAACTGATAATTTTGAAACAAGAATGATTGTAAACGATGCAGCGGTAAAGTTCGGTGTTCCATTTATTTTTGGTGCATGTGTGGCAAGCTATGGTATTACCTTTCCAATTATTCCTGGAAAAACACCATGTTTAAGTTGTTTATTAGAACATATACCCATTTTACATGATACATGTGATACGGTTGGTGTCATTAGCCCCATCGTTCAAATTATTACTGCTTTTCAAGTTACATCAGCTTTAAAGCTCATTACTGGTACAGAAGTAATACCACTATTACAATCTTATGATGTTTGGAAAAATGAAAAAGCTGACATTAACATTGAAAAGTTAAAACATAAAAATTGCCCTACGTGCGGTGATCAGCCTATTTTTCCGTACTTACAAAGTGACCCAGAAATGAAAACAGATATATTATGTGGAAGGGATGCAATTCAATTAAGAAATATGTCCTCCCTTTCACTTTCTCTTGAGGAATTATCGAAGAAAATAATGAATGATGTGAATGACTTAATAGTGAATCCTTACTTACTTTCTTGTTCGTTAGAAGATTATAGAATTGTATTATTTAAAGATGGCAGAGCAATTGTTCATGGGACAAATCAACCTTCACAGGCAAAGTCTATTTATAAGAAATTAGTAAGCTTTCAATAGGCATCATAAAAAGAAGAAGCTAATATGATAGCTTCTTCTAACAATTATTTTACTTTCACAGTAAAGTCAACTGTGAATTTTTGTCCATTATGTTGAAATTGTCCCCATATTTTATACAAACCGCTTTTTGGAAAATTTGTCATAAATTTTGCTTCTGGTCCTGTAGAATCTTCATTCATTGGATGAACATGTAGGTAGTTTTTTGTATCTTCACTAATTGCGACTACATGTCCAATTGCACCTAAGTATGGTTGTAAATTACTAATTGGTTTTTTGGATTTTTCATCCTTTATAGTAAAGGATAAAGTGATATCTTTATTTGGCGTTAACTCATCTGTTTTAAAAGAGATTTCTTTGCCATCAACTACTTTTGTTTGGTGCTGGTCTTCCTTTAGAACCATTGGACTTCGTTCACTACCTAAAACTTGAATCGTTTTCGTTTTTACTGTTTTAGCAGAGTCTTTTGGCACAAAATCTGCAAATAATTTATATGTTCCACCTGATGGAAAGCTTGGTGTAATGGTAAATAAACCATCTCCTTTATACTCTGGGTGGATATGGTCAAAATAAGATAAATCATTACTTACTACGATTAAATGCATTAACTTTTCATGTTCAACTTCAAAATCCTTGATTATCTTACCTTCTGAATCTTTAACGGTAATAGCTAGTTCCGAATTCTCTCCACTTTTTGGATTTTGATCGAATGTAAAACTTACTTTAGTTTGCTTTTCTTTTTCTTTCTTTTCATGATTCATTCCATGATGATTCGATTCCGTGTGATCTTCATTGGTTCCGCATCCACTTAAACCGATCAATGTGATTGAGCTAAGTATTAACAGCAATTTTTTCATTGATATACTCTCCCCATAAGTATAATTGTTATCCTTTTATTGCTAAACAAAAAGCGAACCTTAGTCCGCCTTTGTTTTTTTATAAGATATCGTATCCTTGATCTTCAATTGCTTCTTTCACTTTTTCTACTGTTTCTGTATCTACATGTTTGAATGATACTTCTTTATTTTCTAAACTAACAATTATATTGTTTGTATCTGACACACTTTCTACAGCTTTTGTAACCGCTGCTTTACAGTGTCCACAAGTCATTCCATTTACTTTTAAAATTGTTTCCATTTGATATTTCCTCCTTAAATTTTTACCCTTTTTAATCGTAGTGCATTAATGACAACCGATACTAGTTGTAGTATTCATCGCTAAGTTTACGTTAATTTTTGTAATACCTTCCATTTTTCCGATTACCTTTTCAATTCGAGCAGAACATGCTTCACATGTAATACCTTCAATATCTAGTGTTGCATGTTCAAGTGCAACCTCGTAACCGATGTTGTAAATTTTATCTATTATATCAGTAGTTTGATATTTCTGATCGTACATAATAGTGGCTTTTTCTAAAGCAAGATTTACGTTTGCTTCAACGCCATCCATTGGGTTTAAGCTTTTTTCGATTCGGGTTGCACATGCAGCACACGTCATTCCTTCAATACCGAGTGTTAACTGCCTTGCTTCACTCATATATATCAGACCCCTTTATTTTACGTAGCGTTTAATAACCTCCATTAATTCAGTTACCGATGCTTCTCCATTGTTTTCTTTCACTGCTTTTACCATACAATGATTAGCATGTCTCTCAATTAATGAAAAGCTTACTTTTTTCATTGCAGCTTCGATCGCCATAATTTGAGTTAATATATCTATACAATAACGGTCTTCCTCGACCATTTTTTGAATACCACGTACTTGACCTTCGATTCTGCGAAGACGTTTCATTAAATTTTCAATTTCCTCTTCACTTCTAGGTACCATAGAATCTTCATGACAATTTTCCATTTTATCACCTCACTCACATTATATACTCATAGGGGGTATAGGTGTCAATTTTTTATTCTATTTATTTTTAATTGTCCATATGATGATACAAAGTAACTAATTAGGGGGTATTATTAATGTTGACCGGTTGGATCTGCATAAGCGTCTCAGTTCTCATATCATTTCTATCTATTTATAATCGTCCAACTAAGGATGATCGAATGAATCAAATGATGTATATGATGATGATTAGTATGACAATTGGGTTATCAATTGGTGTATTAGTTACTCTAACGATGCCTCAACAATTTTTCTATTCACTATTACTATCAATGGGGCTTTCAGCATTAATTGGCTTATGTATCGGACTGCGACTTAACTTTCTTGCATTGTTAGAAGGAATATTTACTGGAATGATGTCCGGTATGATGGGGAGTATGATGGTCTCAATGCTATCAATTACAGAAGCAAAAACGCTATTGTTAATTTGTTTATTACTTGTCACATGTACTTCTATTTTTTGTTCAATCATGTTCTTAAGCGATCAATTCCCAAAGCTTTTATCCTCATTCTTTCCAGCTATTTTTATTTCTAGCCTGCTGATTATTTTTACGGTTTACTATACTTTTTCACATGATGAAAGTAATTTCACCTCAAGTGATATTCACAATCCACACTCTCAATAAATGAAAAGGCATCCAAATTGGATGCCTTTTTTCATTAAAAAATTTATATAAATAATGAAATGAATTGATTGCTTTAAAAATGAATGTATTTTGCTGGATCAACTGCATTTGATTTTGCCTGATTCCATTGTCCTTCATGTAATTCAAAGTGAAGATGCTGACCAAATGAATTACCTGTGTTCCCCATTGTTCCGATTGCTTGGCCTTTAGAAATACTTTGACCAGATGACACTTTAAAACTACTCATGTGGGCATAGACAGAAGTAAATACTTTCCCATCAATATTATGTGTAATGAATACAACATTTCCATAACTAGATGATTTGTATGCACGGATCACCACGCCATCTGCAACTGAAACAATTGGTACATCGCCTTTTTTGACAATATCGACTCCTGAGTGTTCTTCGCTATCAAATGAACGGTATCCGAAACCAGAAGATACATAACCATCTGCAGGTCGCATAAATTCACCACTTGAATGAGAATTTTTTGAAGCAGATTTTATTGCCTTTTCTTGTTCTATTAAAAGCTCTTCCTGTTCTTCTAAACTTAGTACATCATGTTCTTTTTCATGTATTTCAGATTTCAGTTTTTCTAGCATAGCCTTCATTTGAATTTCTTGATTCGCAAGTGTACGATTTAGATTTTGAAGCATTTCTTTATCGTTCTCTAATTTAGTTTGAGAGGTATATAAATCTTTTTCTTTCTGTTCAACTTTCTTCAAATCATTCTGTTGCTCAACTAAAATATCTTGATCTGAATCCATAAATTTCGCAATTGCATTGATACTTTGAAATAACTCTCCAATATTAGATGCACCAAATAAGATATCTAAATACTTCTTATTTCCTCCAGATTTTTGAAGTGTTCTCAGTCGATCGTCTATAATGACTTGACGTTGATCTAAACGGTTTTGAAGATTCATAATCTCATCTTGCATAATCGCAATTTCTTTTTTACCTTTTACTAATTCTATTTCTTTTTCTCTCATCACTTCTTTTGCATGTTCAATGGAAGTATTGATAGAATCTAAAGAGTTTACTAAAACTTCTTGTTTATTCCTTAATTGTTCAATCTCATTTTTTGCCTTTTGAGCTTGTTCTTGAACCTTTACCCGTTTATCTTGAATTCTATGAATCTCTGTACTTTTATTACTTGAAGCAAATGCACCATTAGGTAGTAAAGCAAATGACAAACTACTTGCTATCGCTACTAGTGCAAACTTATTAACAATTCGTTTCATCTTCTTCTCCCTAAGTCTTGACATATACTTTTACATGTTAACTTAGGAATGTAACGTTGCCATGCCAATTAGACAACATTCATATTACAACTCTTTTACAAGTCCTTTTCAATGCAACGGAAACAAAAAACAGGAGACCACTAGTTGGATTTCCTGCTTTCGTATACTATTAAGAACTTATTTTTTAATAGTCATTTTGTTATTAACAATTTCATCAAAATACTTTAAAGTAAACGGCTCTCTGATCAATTCATCTCTTTGATAACGTTCTTGCACAATAACCTTTGCAACATACTCTTTACGAGTATTTCTTTTTGCATCCTCAATTGCAATCGCTGCTTCTAATAAATCCGCCATTTTGTTCGCAATTTTTTTCGCATAAAAAGTTTGCATATTCTGATCTATTGTTGAAGCATAATTTACTACCTCTTTTAAGTCATTTAGTTTGTGATTAACTAACTCTTTTTCATTTCCTAAAGATTCCGTTGAATCTGCTATTTTTGCTTCAATAAAAGATATAAAGGTCGGGAAAACATTTTTCTTAAGTAATCGCAGAACCTCTAAGCCTAAAATATTGGCAGATCCTTCCCAAACGGTCAATACTTGAGCATCTCTTAATAAACGTGGTGTAACAAAATCTTCAATATATCCATTTCCTCCGTGCATCTCAATTGCTTCATGAGAAAAATGAATTGCTTCTTCTGCTGTACGCATTTTTAAAATTGCAATTAGCAATCGGGCTAAGGCTTGTTCTTCATTTGTTCCATTTTCTTTACCAATAACACGATCATATAGAGCAATTAAATCAAACACTGCACTTGTTTGTACTTCTTGAATCGTTGCAAGCTTCGTTAGGGTTTCTTTAATCATTGGATAATTTGTTAACATTTGTCCAAACGCAGGTCTATTTTCAGCATATTGTTTAGCTTCAGTATAGGCTCTTCTCATGATGCCAATGGATGCTATAGCATTGCAAATTCTAGATAAATTCAACGCTTCCATCATATAATAAAAACCTCTACTTGCATCTCCAATTAAAAAGGCTTTTGCCCCATCAAATTCTACCTCACCAGAAGGAACTGCTCTCACACCTAATTTATCTTTTAAACGTCGAATGGTTAATCCATTATTTGTACCATCCTCGTTTTTCCAAGGCACTAAAAATAAACTTAAACCTTTACTCCCAGAAGGTGCACCCTCAATTCTCGCAAGGATCGTTGTTACTCCACATTGACCTGCATTACTAGCAAAATATTTTTCTCCGTAAATTCGATAATGTTCATCTTCTTTAATCGCCTTAACTACGTTTGCACCTACATCAGAACCACCTTGTCGCTCCGTTAAAAATGTTGCTCCCTCGTATAATTCTGTCTCCCCAGTTGATAGTAAATGTGGTAAATATTTTTCCTTCAAGGCATCATCTGCATATCGTTCTACTAAAAATGCTGTAGCCATTGATAATGTCACAGGGCAGTAGAAACCTGCTTCAGTTTGCGATAATAAGTAACCTTGTGCAAATGAGTAAATATAATTTCCTTTTATCCCTAATTCAGGTATCGGTTTGTGAAGATATCCTACAATTCCTTTATCATAAGTATCTTTTACTGTTTGTTTATACCCTTCATTTACCCACACATGAGAAATATCATTTCCGTATGCATCATACTTAATCAATCGAGGCTGCCCTTCGCGGTCTGTGTGAATTGCTCGTTTATCAAATTCATTTGCACATAGGCTTCCGAATTCAATTAATTCATCATTTGCCCAGTTAAAAAACTCTTTATCTAAATGTTTTTTTAATAACTCATGTAAATGAAGATCTTCTTCATAAAAGTTCATTTTTACACCTACCTAACGTGTTTTTAATACTGTTTTTAATATTTTTCCAGTTGCATTTCTCGGAAGCTCATTTACAACTTCATACAATCTAGGAATCTTATAGCTTGCTAATTTACCATTAAGAAAACGTTTACATAAATCCTCGTAGTCAGTCGTTTGATCATTTACAACAAGATACGCTTTCACAGTTTCTCCCCACGTATCATGATGAATTCCAACTACCGCAACTTCCCTTATCATCGGTATGTTCAAAAGCAATTCCTCTACTTCTTTTGGATAGATATTAACTCCACCTGAAATGATGACATCTTTTTTTTCGGTCAACGATCCAATAAAAACCATCTTTATCTACTTTGGCTAGATCTCCTGATTTTAACCATTTAATCTTTGTTCTCTAAAAACTAAAGCTTCCTTATCTTTATATTTTCGACTATTCACCTGCAACAAACTAGATAAATTCATCTCTACACCTCTATCTCGGATAATGTTCGTTCAAGCTTATTTTTCATTTTCTCGATCTCTTTTTTTAAAAATGTTAGCTCATTTATTTTTTGCTCAATTTCATCAATCTTCTGATTGCCGTATTCAATCGTTTTTTCCAATTGCTTTTTTCCAGTACGATCATTTGTGAATAAATTAATCATTTCTTTTATTTCCTGCAGATTGAAGCCCAAATATTTTCCTCTTTGAATTAAATAGAGACGCGTTCGGTCTTTTTGACTGTATTTTCTTCTTCCACTTTCGGAATAAGTTGGATGGAGTAAGCCAATTTCTTCATAATATCTCAGCGTTCTAGGAGTCATATCAAACTCTTTTGTTAAGTCACGTATTGAATAAAACGCCAAAAATCCCCTCCCCTTTCTGGATCATACTTTTATTATAAAGTTTACGTAAACGTAACTTTCAAGATGAGACACTTCGACAAAATCATACAAATATCATCTGTTTCTCTTCTTTTAACGAACTAAATTGTCATCCTACTACAAATGTGTAAATTGATTTATTCAAACCATTTTCTCAGCAATTTTTTTCAGTTCATTTGCCCGAGTGGCAATAAAAGATTTCATATATTTCTTTAAAAATAATAGATCGGCTAATACACCAAGGTAGCCGAGAGGAGATTTATATTCAAAGAGGTCAAGCATTAACGTACCGCCTTTAACTTCTTTGAACTCATGAGTATGAATGAACGAGTGAAATGCTCCCTTTACCATTTCATCTTGAAATTTATATGGTCTTTCCATCAACGTGATTTGAGCAGTCAATCTTTGCTTAATACCAAAGTGAATAGCTTCCCAAATGACACTGTCACCAAGCTCTAGTTGCCCTTCCATTACTCCACCAACAACTCTTTCCTTTGTTTTTGAAGCTGTCATCGTATGAATCGTAACATTCCTCGCAAGATCAAAACATACATCGATTGGTGCTTTAATGAATTGTTGATGTTCTATGAAAGGCATCCTATTAACTCCTTTAACCGACTATTCTTTCTATTATTAGAATCAAAAAAGAAAACCATGATTTGGTATTCCTTTTTACTATTCTTTATCCTAGGGTATTGTCCCTTTGTTAATTTCTCAACAAACAAGAATTAATTCTTATTTCTTAATAAAATCACGTTGGTTTTGACTATAAGAGCAAGAATGAGGACGAATTTACCTAACCTTCATTGCTAAAATGGGAAATAACTTATATTAGGAGGAAGTAACATGAATAAAATACAAATTTTTAATGATCTCCATACATCAGAGGATTTATTATTTTTAGGCAATGCTTGGGATTTACTGTCAGCATTAATACTTGAAAAAGCTGGATTTAAAGCGATTGGTACAACTAGTTGGGGGATTGCTAATTCAATCGGGCTTGCAGACGGAGAATTAATTGATTTTGATCGGCATTTACGTATCATAGAGTCTATTGCGGAGAATGTAAACATTCCTGTTTCTGCAGATATTGAAGCAGGCTATAGTGAAGATATAAAAACGATTGTATACAATGTTTTACGAACTGCAGATGTTGGCGTTGCTGGGATTAATATTGAAGATTCATTTAAAAGTCGTAAAGGTTTAAAGAGCATTACACAACATAGTAAACTCTTAACAGAGATCAGAACTGCTTTAGACAACAATGGTTTTAAAGACTTTTATATAAACGCTAGAATTGATACTTATTTCCAAATTGAACATCCACTTATCGATACGCTAAATCGCGCAAAGGCATATGTTGAAAGTGGCGTGAGTGGGATTTTTGTCCCTGGATTAAAAAAGGAAGATGAAATAAAAGAAATAATCTTACATGTAGATGCACCACTTAACATATTATCTTTACCCGAGTTAACAAATTGTAATAAGCTTAAAGAACTAGGAGTGAAACGCTTTAGTTTCGGTAACGCTTTGTCAGATCAGATAATCTTACATTTGGAAAAGACTGCCGAACAATTAATTGAAGGTAAAGATACATCGATTTTATATGAGGTTTAAGAATGAAAGGGTGAAATGAATAGATGACTAATATTAATCTTTCGTTTGAAGAAATGTGGGAGAAAATTCTTGCATGTGATCGCAAGTATGATGGATTGTTTTTTACTGCAGTAAAAACGACGAAAATATATTGTCGACCTTCTTGTAGATCAAGGAAACCTAAAAAAATAAATGTAGATTTTTTTTATGACATAAATGAAGTAGAAAAAGCAGGTTTTCGAGCTTGTAAAAGATGCCAGCCAGATATAGATCACTCACCCCAAGTCATCCTAATTAGAAATGTGATTACCTTCTTATTAAAACATTATCAAAATAAGCTTGTATTACAAGATATTGCAGATCATGTGGGTATTAGCCCCTTCTATCTCGAAAGGCTTTTCAAACAAGAAACATCAGAAACTCCTCGCACGTATTTAGAAAAACTTAGAATAGATAAAGCTGCTCATCTTTTAAAATACACCGACCAATCAAATCTAGAAATTTGTTATCAGGTAGGTTATCAAAGTCCCTCAAACTTTTATAAAATATTTAGACGAATTAAAAACTGTTCACCAACCGAATATCGAAATTTAGAATTTGTAAATCGTAATTAAGGAACCCATAGTAGTTCCTTTTTTGCGTTGATGATTATTTCTTTATAATTCGAACCTGATTTCCGGATTCTTCTTTTAATTTTTCCTATTAGTTTCTAATATAGCAACAACAATTATTCAACTTATCCCTTCCACTTATTGTTAAGATATTGTTCGAAACTATATACGAAATATGCGCATACTATTTTTGGAGGTGATAAAAATGGGTCACAATCAAAATCCACATGCTCATGTAAAAAAGAAAAAGCAAAATAATGGTCAACCAGAACCTGCTGCGGTAAATTCTGAAGGCTATTTTGCTCCTAGTAAATCAAATACTGAAGCACTAAATGAAGTAAAAAAACAATAAAAAATGACCGTCTTTGACGGTCCTAAACGAAAAGTTAAGCTGATCTTCTTGTCCAAAAATACCCCACCCCTGCCAATTTATATAAATTCTTCCTTCTTTAAAAAAAGAATTTTACTATACAGTTTGTCCCCCAATCATAAAACATGAATTGCTCATAATATTATAATTCAGAGTAAAATTCTTACAAAGAAAGGAGACATACTATGGCACTTCAATTAATGAAAATTCTTGTTGATGCTACTGCTACAATTGAAACTGATCCAACTGCTTCCAGATACTTTTATATCACTACTTCAACTACAGCAGGTGGTGCTACTTTAAATATAAACGCTGCAAGTTTCTTAGATGATACTGGCGCTGCTGTGACTTCCCTTCTTACACTTCCTACATTATATCTGTGATTCCGTATTCTACCAAGCCATCTTTGTTTGTATATACTGACCTTACACCATCCGAATATGTAAAAAATAATAAATTTGATGTTTGTAGTGGAATTGGAGGAGCCGAATATCCGTATGTTCCAAGATTTACAGTTGTGATTAATAATTCCCACCGAATGCCATTAAATCGATAAAAAACTCGATTTCTAGTATCTAAAAATAGACTCCCACATTCCGGATTCACTGGACGTTTAGAAAGTGTTCCAGCTTGAATCGATATGTGATATCCCCTGCATTTATCACAAAATTCAAATTAGATAAATCATCTTTAATAATATTCTGTCACTCCCTTCATCAATACTATGAATTCATCGTTTTTCTAAATATATGATGTTCGAAAGGGATAAATCCTAATTTCTAGATAAAAAAGCACTACTTCTTTTAATTGGAGAAAATGCAATATATATCCCAAATGTATATTCGATGTAATAAAAAGAAGTCTTGGAATCAATTAATCCTCAAAATCCTCTTTTATCATTAGACTCTGTTAAAAAAGAATGTTGATTTCCATTCCAGGTACTCCGCTTTCCATGGGGCGAGACTTGAGCCTCGGGTCCACACGATGTGGATCATGCATGCGTTACGACAGGACGTCGTGGTTTTAGCATGCCTACCTTGCTTGGCCTCCGGGGTCTCAAGTTTCCCGCATCTCCCATAGGAGTCTTCGCACCTTCCATTCCAATTACGCTCTCGAATCAGCTATTTCTTTTCATACTCTTAATGTATTTAGCTAAAAATCAACAATTAATATTAACAGAGCCTATCATTAAAAAGGCGTATGCGAAAAACATTAACCAAAACTAAAAAAGGTTATGTATAATAATGATAGAAGGTGATATAAATGGAAAAATTATGCGGTAAATGTTCAAAAGAAGCAGGTATGACCAAACAAGAGCGTTACGAACTTGCTAAGTCACGTATCCCTAATACAGTTTATACTTGTACTAACTGTAAGGAAGAGCATTCTTTAGAAATAAAGAAAATCAAAATGGGTATACAGGTAGAACCGATTAAAACTACGAGTGAAAAGCCGAAAGCTCAAAAAAAGAAAAAAGACAACGAAAAAGAACAGCTACAGTTTGAATTTTTCTAAGTATAAAACTTGTTCAATAAGAGGTTTATTTGCTTAAGTTGTGGGGCTAGTGCCCCACAGTTTTTTTATATAGTTCATTTCTATACACTAGTATGCCTACCTTTATTGAGGAGGCTCAGCTCACGCCCCATGGAAAGCTATCACCTGCAGTGGAATTCAACACTCTTCTTTTATCTGAGTCCCTTAAGAGAAAAATGTATTAAATTCAACACTCTTCTTTTCCATCAAAATATAAAAAGATGACAAGCTAAAGCTTATCATCTTTCTATTACACTAAATATCGAAGGAAAATATAAATATGTGAAATCACTAGTGATAAAATTGTAATTGGTAAACCGATTTTTAAAAAATCCCAATATCCAAATTTATATCCTTCACGAGTAGCAATACCCGCTGCAACTACATTCGCTGAAGCACCAATTAAAGTACCATTCCCACCAAGACAAGCTCCTAAAGCAAGTGACCACCATAGTACTTCAACCTGAGATGAGTCAGGTGAATATCCCATTCCAACTGCTAAGTCCTGAATTAATGGAATCATTGTTGCAACAAAAGGAATATTATCAATCGTAGCAGATGCTATTCCTGAAACCCATAAAATTAAGGGGGCGGCTACATTCATATCGCCATTCGTTAATTCCAATACTTTTTTTGCAAGCGACCCAATTAATCCGATATCAATTAATCCACCTACTAAAACAAAAAGCCCGGCAAAGAAAAAGATTGTTACCCACTCTACACTCGCAAATACTTTTTCTAAATCATGTTCTTTTACTCCGATTACCATTAATATGGTCGCCCCAAACATTGCAACAAGTGCTGCATCTAAATGTAGAACCGAATGTAAAACAAATCCTAACAGTGTAAAACCAAGAACAGTAAGTGATTTATACATAAGTAAACTATTTTTTATATAATCTGATTCATTAATTGACATTAGTTTCTGAATTTCTGCTGGCGTTGTTACTAACCTTTTTCGATAAATAAAATAAATAATAACTGTTATGACGGCTACAATGATTGCAATAACAGGCGTTAAATTAAATAGAAATTCATTAAATGTTAAATGTTTATTAGCCGATCCAATCATTATATTCGGCGGATCTCCAATTAAAGTTGCTGTTCCTCCGATATTTGAATAAATAACCTCTAGCATTAAAAAAGGAATCGGATCCACCTTTAAAATTTTTGTGATTGATAACGTTATCGGAACGATTAATAAAATAGTCGTTACATTATCTAAAAAAGCTGAAGCTATTGCCGTTAATAACGACAGTGTAACCAAAATACGTATAGGTTGTCCTTTTGAAATTTTTGCTGCTTTAATCGCAATAAATTCAAAAAATCCTGATGTACTTGTTATGTATACGATGATCATCATCCCGATTAATAATGTGATTGTTTCCCATTCAATATGTGTTGTTAATGCAGAGTGTAAGTCAACTACACCTATCGCCACCATAATTCCCGCACCCAATAATGCAATTAGCGCTCGACTAATCTTTTCACTAATAATAAAGGCGTAAGCAATTAAAAAAACGATGATGGCGGCATAATATCTCCAATTATAACCGTGTTCTAAATGCTCCATCTAAAATTCCTCCATAAATATTTTAACTAAGTTCCCTTGATGAATTGAATTCTCTTCATGTTCCACTATATATTTTCACACAACAAATATGAGACTCAAATATCAGCTTAATATACTAAAGAACTCTTACTAGGCTATGTTTTAAGTATTTGACCAAGTAACTATATTTTAGCATAATTCTTGGAGTTGGAGCCCACTACAGTCTTTTAGAACTATATTGCTCTCTATTTTGCTTGTAAGACATGGTTCTTACTGCCTCTTTTAATAATATTTTTAACTTTTTGAAACTTTTTCCCTCTCTAAATACTCTAATATATGAAAGGGGGTTAAAGAGTGATTGATATTAACC
>NZ_JBALMS010000071.1:0-3027 GCF_036962205.1 Bacillus sp. JJ664
ATGTAAGAGCACTCTAATATCATTCTTTGTTCTTAGATCCAGTAACCATACTTCCAAAAGAGGATACAGGGTTACTTTTGTGTTAACCGATTATATAAATCTTATCCTTCGTGACATATCCAACTTCTCGTCGTTTCATTTTTGTAGTAATAGAGGAATGCTTGTTTATCTTTTTCTTCTTTATTTAGTACTAGGGGGTATTGAGTTTGGCAGTAGTACTTAAAAAAATTAGGGAGTTCATATTTTTTAAAAAAGCAGAATGAAGCCTAATTTTTGTTAACGGGGCAAGGCTAATAATAAATAAAAAGCCACCATCAAAGGTGGTTTTTCTTTCATTTATCGTTTCGTTTCTTTATTAAATCACAACAAGATTCTCTACATACTATATTCCTTTAAAGAAATATGAAAGATTTTACGCTCAACCCTTCCTTTATGACCAATCAGCCTGTACCAGTTTTGCCCTACATAAAAAGGAGTTGAAAGCATCTTTTCTATGTAGTTTGAAATCGTTTCAATAGGTTCATTATTTTCGTTTTTACAAGACAAAGCAATGACGAAATATGAGTTATCATTCTCTAACTCAAGTAACCTGAGGTGTTTATTGCCATTCTGTTTTTCATTGAATTCTTTTATTACTTTTAAAATGCTTTTTTGAATATCTATTTCATAATCTTTTGCTTCTTTCCAGTTTGATATAAGAGAGTCATTAAGAGAAAGGGTCAGAATAAAATAAGAGGCATAATCCTTAGGGTTAAACTCTTCATTTTCAATTTTTTGTCGATCTTGAGGTGGAACAACAAATTTTTTATAGTTTGCAAAAAAGTTTTCACTCATGTTTTACACCTACTTTCTAATGAAATACTCCCACGGAAGAAGCTTAAAATGTATGTTAAATTTAGTAGTTTTGTCTCGATTTATAAAGAACAGTACTGAATGAAGCTTGGACTACCTCTTTCTTAAACTCCCACTATCATATTCGGAGCTAATCAATTCTTTGAATATGGAGCTTATTTATTAGTTTTACCCTTTTCACGCCAAAATTACACCTAGCTAATTATGTCCAAACTCACTAAAAAAATTCTCATGTAAGTTTTTTGATGAGATTTTATTTCTAAAGGTATTCAACTCTTCCTTAAATAATATTTATTTATTAAATGCAGAATAATAGTATGTGAAAAATAGGCAACTAAGATGGTGTTCATAATGTAGGTATATGATTAATATGGTTCGTCATCGTATGTTCGTCGGGAGGTCAGAATTTGAAGTATAGAATTGAGAAGGATTCGATTGGTGAGATTAACGTTCCAGCAGATAAATTATGGGGTGCACAGACTCAGCGGAGCTTTCAAAACTTTAAAATAGGTACCGAGAGGATGCCAGTTCAATTAATACATGCATTAGCAATCATCAAAAAATGTGCAGCATTGGTAAATAAAGAACTAGGAAAGTTGGATCATGAAAAAGCGGATGCCATAATCGAAGCTGTAAATGAAATTCTTAGTGGAAAACTAGATGAACATTTTCCTCTTGTAGTTTGGCAAACTGGTAGCGGTACGCAAACAAATATGAATGTAAATGAAGTGATCGCACATAGGGGAAATCAATTATTGGAAGCACTTGGAAGTGAAACGAGGATTCATCCAAATGATGATGTAAATAAGTCACAAAGCTCGAATGATACATTTCCAACTGCAATGCATATAGCAGCGATCATTGAATTAAACAAACAATTGCTTCCTGCTTTAAATGAACTGAAACATACTTTTTTGCAAAAGGCAGATGAATATCAGCATATTATTAAAATAGGTCGCACACATTTACAGGATGCTACGCCTTTAACTTTAGGGCAAGAAATTAGCGGATGGCACCGTATGCTTGAAAAAAATGAGCAAATGTTATTGGACAGTATGAAATTTATGAACGAACTAGCTATTGGTGGAACTGCAGTAGGAACTGGGCTAAATGCGCATCCCATGTTTGGTGAAATGGTTGCGAAAGAAATTAGTCTGTTTACTGGACATGAATTTACATCAGCAGAGAATAAATTTCATGCACTAACAAGCCATGATGAAATGGTCTATACTCATGGTGCGCTCAAAGCACTGGCTACCGATCTAATGAAAATTGCGAATGATGTTAGGTGGATGGCGAGTGGTCCAAGAAGTGGTATTGGCGAAATAATCATACCGTCAAATGAACCTGGTAGTTCAATCATGCCAGGCAAGGTAAATCCAACACAATCAGAAGCGATGACGATGGTCGTAACTCAAATCGTAGGAAATGATATGACGATCGCGTTTGCTGCGAGTCAGGGAAACTTCGAATTGAATGTATTTAAACCAGTTATTATTTATAATTTTCTTCAGTCCATTAGACTGTTATCTGATGTTATGAACTCATTTAATGAGCATTGTGCGAGCGGTTTGGAAGCAAACTTAGAGGTCATAAAAAGTCATTTAAACAATTCACTTATGCTAGTAACTGCACTAAATCCTCACATTGGCTATGAAAAAGCAGCTAGTATTGCAAAATTAGCTTATAAAGAAGGTACGACACTTAAAGAAGCAGCCTTAAAAACAGGATATCTTACAGAAGAAGATTTTGACCGGATTGTTAAGCCAGAAAATATGACTAAACCAAAAGAATAATTCACTTAAATTATATGGAAATGAAAAGAACAATTCCTTTCTACATGTATTAGATAATTAATCTTAAAATACAGTATTGTAAATAACTGAATAGTCTAACATTTGCGAAATGGGTTGACTCGAATTTTTAAATCGGTTAATCTTGGTTCAATCAGTCGGAAATTATATAAATACATAAACATAATCTTATCCAGAGAGGTGGAGGGAATTGGCCCTATGATACCTCAGCAACAGGTTCTTTTGAACACTGTGCTAATTCCATCAGGTCATACCTGAGAGATAAGAAGAGTTGATATTAATTCAGTCCTCTTCTATCTTAGAAGAGGATTTTTTTATTAAGCGTTAGAGATCTAATGATTACATAACAAGATAAATAATT
>NZ_JBALMS010000071.1:3056-14927 GCF_036962205.1 Bacillus sp. JJ664
GGGACTGGCCCTATGATACCTCGGCAACGGGTTTTGAAAACACCGTGCCAATTCCAGGGGGTATCCCGAAAGATAAGTAGAGTGTCAACCCTCTCAACTTATCTATATTGAGCGGGTTATTAGCGTATATCGATTCATTCCTTTGGATGTGTTATGTAAGGAAAGAATCTTTATAACTATAATACCAAGTATTCTTATGGGGAAAGTATATTTTTTTATAGAATGTAGATGAAATCATTTGCAATTAAAGGAGGAATTGAAGTGGAAAATATGTTGAGAAAGTTGGTTGAAACTCGAAAGAATGATCTAATTAATAAGCTGATAAAAGTTGGAGTATATAAAATAGAATCATCTCATTTATTTGAAAGTACGCTAACAGAGTTAGAAGAAGAATACAATCGAGTAATCAACGAGAAAAGGCACAAAAGAGTTCATTAATGATTAGGCACTAATCATGTTTACTGTTGAAATGCAAATCAAAATTCTAGTGTCGCATAAAGCCGGTGTTTCATTTTGCGGAGTTTTTTAGTCCGTTAATTTAAGAATAAAAGATTTTATTAGAAAAGGATTTAGTACGATATTAACGAATAAATTATGAATAAAATATCGGTATCTAATGTTAAAACAATGATATGAAAATATGTTTGGGATGTGATGAAAATGAATATCGAAAATATTGAAGCGTTTATTTACGTGATTCACTATGGGAGTTTTAATAAAGCAGCAGATTCTTTATTTTTATCACAGCCAACTGTTACTGCTAGAATTCAATCACTAGAAAGAGAATTAAACTGCAAACTTTTCCATCGAACGGGGAAACAAGTGATGATCACAGAAGAGGGAAAACGTTTTTTACCTTATGCACAACAAGTCGTGCAAATTTATGAAAAGGGTAAGATGCATATAAATCAAAAAAAATCCCAAACAAATGAATTAAAAATAGGGTGTACAGTTTCTGTTTCCAACTATGTCATTTCCGAGATTATTCCTAAACTCTCAGTCATGAATGATGAGGTACATTATAAAATGATTACTGGCAGTACAGATGAATTGGTGAAGAAGACCGTAAATAATGAAATTGATATTGCATTTGTAAGGAAGATTAGTCATCCTAGTTTACAATCTATTAAATTATTTGAGGATCCTATTACTTTATATGTTTATAAGGACCATCCATTTATTACTAAACAATCTATCAGTATCCAAGACATTGCTAAGGAGAATCTTATTTTCTTTGAATGTGGTTCTTTAGATTGGCTTAGAATTCATCGTTTGTTTGAAAATCTAGAATCTCCACCTAATATAAAAATTCATACAGATAGTTCAGAAATGGCCAAAAAGCTAATGCTAGAAAAATTTGGAATTGCTTTCTTGCCGAGTATTAGTGTTAAGAAGGAAGTGAAAGACGGGCTACTCTATCCAATCCATATTGAAGAAACGAAGGGGATTTATTTACAAACTAATATCTTTTGTAATCGAGGAGAGTATTCAGAATTAGTAAATGAAATAGTTAATTTAAGTAAAGAGTTGGTAAAATAACCAACTCTTTTTTGTTTATCTTCATAAAGATCAAGCAATCTTTCCTTAAAAGATAAAATTATATGGGCTAATTCAAATATTCAATAAATGTATAGAAAAGTTCTATTAGAAATTGGATTGACGAAATTTTCAGTCAATGATAAAGTTGGTAACAATTAATTCCTAGTTAACCAATAAGAAATATTGGTATTAACTCATTTTCATAGAGGAGGTAGATACATTGAAGGATATTGTTATTATTTCATCAAGTACATCAACAAAGTCCAGATTAAACGGCATCGTTCAATATGTACAGGAGAAATGGGAAAATGAGGGCTTCAATGTCTGTCAAGTTAACATAAGGGAGTTACCGGCAGAGTCTTTAATAAATAGTGATTTTCATGATGCGGAGATAAAAGAAGCACTAAATAAAATTGAAACATCTATTGGAATTGTGATTGCTGGCCCTGTTTATAAAGCATCCTATTCTGGTGCATTAAAAACTTTTTTAGATTTAATCCCTCAAAATGGATTGGAAAACAAAGTCATTTTACCTGTTTTTATTGGTGGTACAATCGCACATTTATTGAGCCTAGAGTATGCACTAAAGCCAGTGCTTTCTGTTCTTGGAGGAAAACATTTTGTAACAGGTGTTTATGCGATTGATGATTGGATAAAAAGAGAGGACAATAATGAATTTATTTTATCAGATGAATTAATAGAAAGATTGAATATAGCTACAGAAGAATTATCAGAAGAGTTAATTTGGCAAGCGGTAAGACCTCAGGGAACAAAACTTTAAAAAAATTGAGAAATGAGGAAATGAAGATGAAGAAATTTGCGTTTACCTTTGCAGTACTAATTGTTTTAGTCTTAATTATAGCTGGTGTGTTAAAAAACAATAAAGACAAAGAAAGTGCAGAGGCTTCGGGAACAAAAGCTAAAGTACAAAAGATTGTTGTTGGTACGGGTACACAATTTCCAAATGTATGCTTTATCGACAAAGATGGAAATTTAACTGGTTTTGACGTTGAACTAGTAAAGGAAATAGATAAAAGATTACCAGAATACAAGTTTGAATTAAAGACATATGAATTCTCAAGCTTATTATTAAGTTTAGAAACTAAGAAAATTGATTTTGTTGCTCATGAAATTGAAAAAAACCCAGAGAGAGAAGCGAAGTATTTATTTAACAAAATAAGCTATGCACACTGGAGAAATAAAATTGTTGTAGCAAAAGATAATGACTCAATTCAATCAATAGAGGATTTAAAAGGTAAAAAAGTACTAACGACTGCTACGAGTGCAGAAGCGCAAATTCTAGAAAACTATAATAAAGAACACAATAACGCGATTAAGATTGTTTATCAAAATGGTGGAGCAAATGATACTGTTCAACAAATTACCTCTGGACGTGTAGATGCAACAGTTGCAGCTGACTTTGTCTTATCACTAACAGATCCAACAGGGGAATTGAAAACAGTAGGTCCGGCGTTAACTGAGGCAGATGTATTATTTGCATTTAGAAAGAATGACGCGAAAGATCAAAAGTTGGCAGATTCAATAGACGAAGCATTAGTAGAAATTAAAGCTGATGGAGCACTAGCAAACTTAAGCAAAAAATGGTTGGGAGCAGATTTCACTTCAGATAACTAAAGATCAATCTAAAGGGTGAGAAGAAATGGGTGCTGAGTTTAAAGTTGGTTTAATTTTCGAATACTTTTTGAAATTACTACCATTTATAAAGATATCCTTGATTATTGTAGGGAGTTCTATTTTGGTAGGTTTGGGAGTTGGATTACTTGTCGCCCTACCTAGAATGTATAAAGTACCTATATTTCAAAGATTATCGCAGGTGTACGTTTCATTTTTTAGAGGGACTCCAATCTTAATTCAATTATTTTTGATTTACTATGGAGTACCTGAAATTTTAAAGCTACTAAATGTAGATGTTAGTCGATTCGATGTTTTATATTTTGTCATTTTAACATATGGGTTACACAGTGCTGCTTTTATATCTGAAGGAATTCGAGCCTCAGTTAGTGCCGTTGATCGCGGTCAAATTGAAGCAGCATATTCAGTCGGGATGAATGGTTATGAAGCATTTAAGCGAATTATTGCGCCGCAGGCATTCGCTATATGGATTCCGATTTTAGGGAACTTAATAATAGGTACATTAAAAGATACGTCGCTTGCTTTTACTTTAGGTGTGATGGAATTAACTGGTCAATCACAAACATTAGGATTATTAAATCGTCATTTTATCGAATCCTATCTTGCTTTAGCATTGGTTTATTTTATATTAAGTGTTTTTCTTGAAAAAGGATTTATTTTATTAGAAAGACGATTTGTAAAATATGAAAAAACTAGTGTGGAAAAGTCAGGAAAGGCGTTTACAATTCGTAATTTATTTGGAAAATTGAATCGCGATGTCATTGTAGTGAAAGAAGGTACTAGACTATGAAGCTAGATCTCTCTTTTATTTGGACGGCATTTTTACAAATTCTACCTGCAATACCAAATACTCTTTTCATAACGGTCGTTGCTGTTTTTATAGGATTTTTAATTGGAACCTTTACTGCAATTGTTCGCATTTATAAAGTGCCATTTTTAAGTCAAATTGCGTCTTGCTACGTAACAGTTGTTAGAGGTACACCAATGATTACACATTTGCTAATCATCTATTACTCATTATCAATGCTGTTAGATTCATTAGCTGAAAATTATCACCTTCCATTTAATTCGGCTTCTATTCCAATGATGGTTTTTGCAATTATTTCGTTTTCTATTACAGCGGGAGCATATCTATCAGAAGTTGTTAGAGCAGGTATTACAAGTATTGATCGTGGACAAATTGAAGCGGCATATTCAGTAGGAATGACAACTACACAAGCTTTAAAACGAATCATTTCTCCACAAGCTTTCGCAATTAGTCTACCAAATTTGTCAAATACATTTATTGGTATGCTTCACGGTTCAACACTAGCATTTATTGTTTCAGTAGTAGATATTAACGCAAAAGCACAAATTGTTGCATCTACAAATTGGAAGTTTTTTGAAGCATATATTGCAGCAGCTTTAATCTTTTGGGGAATTACAATTGTCATAGAAAAGATGACAAGTTTACTAGAGAAGAGATTCAGTGTATTTAGTAGAGGCGGTGTGAAATGATTACACTAGAAAATGTTTCGAAATCATTTGGGAAAAACCAAGTTTTAAAAGGAATTGATTTAACAGTAAATAAGGGAGAAGTTGTTGCGATCCTTGGTCCTAGTGGGTCAGGAAAGACCACCTTACTACGGTGCATAAATCATTTGGAAAAGCCAAATAAAGGGAAAATTACAATAGACAATTTCCAGGTTGATTTTAGTCGAGCTTCTAAAACAGAAATTCTCGCTTTGCGCCAGAAAACAGCTATGGTGTTTCAACAATTTAATTTATTTAAAAATAAAACGGTCGTTGAAAATGTCATGGAAGGATTGATTATTGCAAAGAAACTGTCAAAGGAAGAGGCATTCAAGAAAAGCGTAGAACTGCTTGAAAAAGTAGGGTTAGGAAATAAATTAAATTCCTACCCGGTACAGTTATCTGGAGGACAACAACAAAGAGTTGGGATTGCTCGTGCTCTTGCTTTAAACCCTGACGTCATTCTATTCGATGAACCTACTTCTGCATTAGATCCTGAATTAGTTGGTGAAGTATTATCGATCATTAGAAAAATAGCAAAAGAAGGAATTACAATGATCATCGTTACGCACGAAATGGCATTTGCTAGAGATGTTGCCAATCATGTGGTGTTTATGGATGAGGGTGTAATTGTTGAAGAGGGAAACCCTAAGGAGATTTTTCAATATCCAAAAGAAGAAAGAACGATACAGTTTTTAAAGCGATTTTCAGAAGAGGAAATGTACTATATTTAATCAAAAATGGAGGAAAGTAATATGGGACTTAATTACGGTTTTTTAGATCAAAGTATTATTTTTCCAGGTCAAACAGCAAATGAAGTACTAATCAATACTGTTAATTTGGCAAAGGAAGCAGAAAGACTAGGATTCAATCGATTTTGGGTTTCAGAACACCACAACTCACAAGGTATTGCAGGCTCATCCCCTGAAGTATTAGTTTCTCATATTCTAGCAAAAACAGAACGAATCGCTGTTGGATCAGGTGGTGTCATGCTACAGCATTATAGTCCTTATAAAGTTGCTGAGAATTTTAATGTATTAGCAAATTTAGCTCCAGGAAGAGTCGAGCTTGGAGTTGGAAGAGCGCCTGGAGGATTTCCAAAATCTAGTCAGGAATTACAAAAAAGTGTAAAAGAACCCCAATCACTAGAAGAAAAAATAAATGAATTAGAAACATTTATATATCAAGAAGCTTCTGAAGTAAGCTCATTTGATTCACTGCAAGCTTCACCACTACCTCAGATTAGAGTGCCACTATTCTTATTAGGTACGAGTGTATCAAGTGCAAAGTTTGCAGCTCAAAAAGGCTACCCTTATGCATTTGCTTTATTTATTAATAATGATCCAGCTGCAGCGAAGGAAGCCATTCAAGTTTATAATAGCTTGTTTAATCACGAAAGTGGCCGGAACCCAAAATTTATTTTGGCACTGTCTACAATTGTGACAGATACGGAAGAAGAAGCTTTAAAATTATCGATTCAATTACAAACTGTACGCGTGACATTAGAAAACGGTCAAATTGTAAATGTTGGAACGCTCGAGCAAGCTGAAGTTTATGCTAAACAAGCTGGTCAATCTTATACTACTGAAATTCGTGATGCAGATGTGTTGAAAGGAACAAAAGATGCATTTCAAAAACGTGTATATGAATATCAAAATGAATTTGGCGTTGATGAATTCATTTTTACTTCGTTGATTCCAGATTATGAAAGAAGAGTTCGATCTCTTCAATTGATCAAAGAAGCATTTAGTGAAATTACAGTTTAATGAAATGATAGGAGTGGATGCTCATGCAGCAGGAGATACCTACAAATTTGATTGAAAAACTAATAGATATAAGAAGAAGTTTGCATGAAAATCCAGAGATAGCATTTGAAGAATTTGAAACAACAGCAACAATTATACGTGTTCTAAAAGAACATCAGATTCGAATCATCCCTTTAGGATTACAGACTGGGGTTGTCGCAGAATTAGGTGATGCTAGTAATGGTCCTACTATTGCGATCAGAGCAGATATCGATGCACTCCCAATACAAGAAGAAACTAAGCTTCCATTTACTTCAAGGAATCCAGGTAAAATGCATGCGTGTGGTCATGATTTTCATACAGCTGCAATATTAGGTACCGCGATATTACTAAAAGAAATAGAAGATGAACTTCCTGGTAGAATTCTTCTAGTCTTTCAACCTGCAGAAGAAATTGGTAAAGGTGCATTGGAAATCATCAAATCAAATGTTTTAAGTGATGTTCAAGCTATTATTGGAATGCATAATAAACCAGATTTACCAGTTGGAACAGTGGGGATAAAGTCTGGACCACTGATGGCATCTGCAGATGGGTTTACAGTAGAAGTAAAAGGGAAAGCGAGTCATGCTGCAGTCCCAGAATCAGGATTTGATTCAATTGTAGCTGCTTCACATATAATTACATCAATTCAATCAATTGTAAGTCGGAATATTAGTCCACTCGAAAGTGCAGTTGTAAGTGTGACAAAATTTCATAGTGGAACAGCTTGGAATGTCATATCAGATAAAGCTGTATTTAGTGGAACAGTTCGTACATTCAATCAAGAGGTAAGAAAAATAATTCAAAATAGGCTGTTTGAAATGAATCAAAGTGTAGGTAATGCTTTTCAAACTGAGATTAATACAATTTGGAAAGCCGGACCACCACCTGTTATTAATGATGAAAAATTAGCTCAAATAGCACGAGAAGTTGCAGTAGGAAATGGTCTTCATGTCGTAGAACCAAAGGTTTCAGCAGCCAGTGAGGACTTTTCTTATTATCTTGAAGACCAAGCTGGATTGTTCATCTTTTTTGGAACTTCTGGTGAATATGAATGGCATCATCCCAAGTTCAATTTAGATGAGAAAGCAATCCCGTTAAGTATAAGATTCTTCAAGGATTTTTCAATGGCTATTCTAAGTAAACTTTCTAAAGATGTTATTAGTATATAGGAGGACAAAATGTATAAATTGTCAGTCGACTTAAACGAATATTTACAATTATATGAACGAATCAATCAAGTGGTTTCTGACATTCCAAAGAATCAGCTTCAATGGAAGAAAAATGAAACTGTATGGAGCATTACTGAAGTTTTAACACATTTATTAGATCATGCCTTTGTAGTGAACTTCAGATTGAGGGAAGTTTTATCGGGATCTAGTGTTCAATTGCCAGCATTTAATCAAGATGAGTGGATTAAAGGTCAATATGCGAATCAAGGCAATATTGCAGAATTATTAGAAATGTATCGCTCTGTTTTACAGTACAACGGTCAATTACTGAGACGGTTAAAAAGTGAAGATTGGCAAAAAAGCGGTATTAATCCCAAAAATCAAGAAGTTACTGTAGAAGAAATTATACAAAGCTTCATCTCACATGTTTATCATCATATAAAACAGATCCAACGCATAGCTGATGATTTCAATATTTCAGTTCAAATTGAAAGGGGAAATCACGTATGACGATCAATCGTTTGGTCATTAGGGAAAGTAAACCAGATGAATTAGATCAGGTGAAAAAAGTTTTAGTTGATTCGTATGAGCAATATGCAACGATATTATCTGTTGAGCAATGGGAAAACTATAAAAATAGTATTATTGACTCGACTGAAAATAGTCAAACGAAAACTAAGCTTATTGCATTGGTTGACAATGTAATGTTGGGAGCTTGTTTTATATATGATTCAGCTGAAAAGGCATATGGTTTACCAGACTTAGAGATTAAATATCCGATTGTTCGATTATTAGGTGTTTCACCAAAGGCTAGAGGGTTAGGGATTGCAACAGAATTAATTCGAGCTAGTTGTAATTTAGCACAAGAATGGGGTTCTGATCGGATTGTACTTCATACATCGGACATGATGCAATCAGCTATAAAATTATATGAAAAGTTAGGGTTTAAAAGGGCAGAACAATACGAATTTATGAATGGAAAAATTCTAGTGAAAAGCTACGAATTAACTATAAATGAAACGACCTTATTAACGAATTAATGGAGGGAAAGAAATGACTAAACGAAAACAATTAAAGCTTGGAGCATTAGTGCATGGTGTTGGTGGAAGTATGTCTGGCTGGCGTCACCCAGAGGTGCAAACAGATGCTAGTGTCAATTTTGATTATTATCAAGAACAAGTGAAAATTGCAGAAGATGGAAAATTCGATTTAGTTTTTATAGCGGACGGATTATACATTACTGAAAAATCAATACCACACTTCTTAAATCGTTTTGAGCCAATTACAATCCTTTCTGCCCTAGCAGCAGTTACAAAAAATATTGGGTTAGTTGGAACTTTATCCTCTACTTATAGCGAACCATTTACAGTAGCGAGACAATTTGCTTCTATAGATCATATTAGTAATGGTCGGGCTGGATGGAATTTAGTTACTTCTCCTTTAGAAGGTTCTGCTAAAAATTATAGTAAAAACGAACATCCTACACATGACGATCGTTATAAGATTGCAGAGGAACATTTAGAAGTGACAAGAGGGCTTTGGGATTCTTGGGAGGATGATGCATTTATTAGAGATAAGGAATCTGGTGTGTTTTTTGACCCACAAAAATTGCACAGATTAAATCATAAAGGTAAATATTATCAAGTCGAAGGGCCACTTAATATTGGTCGTTCGAAACAAGGGCAGCCAGTCGTATTTCAAGCAGGCTCTTCTGAAAGTGGAAAAGAGTTAGCTGGAAAGGCTGCTGATGCAGTATTTACTGGTCACGATAATATTGAAGATGCTAAACAATTTTATAAAGAAGTTAAAGAGCGAGCGGAATCATACGGCAGATCTAAAGATGATATTGCTATTTTTCCAGGAATTGCTCCAATTGTAGGTCGAACACAAGAAGAAGCGGAACAAAAATATTCAGATCTGGTTAACTTAACAAGTATAGAAAATGCACTTGATTACTTAGGCAGATTCTTTGAACACCATGATTTTTCTCAATACCCATTAGATGAGCCATTCCCAGATGTAGGTGATTTAGGGAAAAATAGTTTTAGAAGTGGTACTGATAAAATTAAAAAGGAAGCGAAAGAAAAAGGTCTAACTCTAAGACAAGTGGCATTACAGGCAGCGACGCCAAGAAGTGCATTTATTGGGACACCAGAAAAAATAGCGAACTTAATTCAAGAATGGTATGAACAAGAAGCTGCAGATGGATTGATGATTTATTCAGCAATACCAAGTGCTTTAAAAGATTTTACAGAGCAAGTTATTCCCTTACTGCAAGAAAGAGGAATTTTTAGAACAGAATATGAGGCATCAACATTAAGAGGGAATTTGGGTCTAAAAATACCAGAAAATCGTTACTCATCAAGCTTAGTGAGGAATTAATTTTATATTATAGTCGAAAAAACCACCTATATATAAAGGTGGTTTTTTTACTTATTGTAGTCCTCTATTTATTGCTTCCCAAAAATCTGGACCTTCCATTCCAAGTGCAAAAATAGATATACCACCTAAATTATATTTATTTGTATAATGAGCCTTTTTTGAAATACTTGTAGCATCATCATACCAAACCTCATGGGTGTGACCGTTTTGATCTATATATCTAAAATGCAAAGAAGCTGAAGCCTTGTCCCGAATCGTAGTTGCTCCTGTGCGCTTAAGCAATTGCGGAATTTCACTCAATGGTACTCTTCTATTTTCTGTTACTTTGCGACTTGTGATATTCCAATCATTTCCATAAGCGCCGATGCCCATTAGAACTTTTTTCGGACTTATGACTGATACAGCATATTTTAGAGATGCATTGATCCATGGAAGACTAGCTACTGAACCAGGGAGATTCCACCAATACCCAGTTTCATCATAAGTCATTATTTGAATAAAATTTGCACACTTTCCTAATGTTTTTAAGTCGTATGCTCCTGACCAAGAGTCTGAGGGATTATCCTTAATTTTTGCTGGAACTGATACCATTGTTAAATATCCGTTTGTGGATAGTTTCTTTGATACAGCTTGAATGAATTTACTAAATAAAACTCGATCCTTTGGTGATAAAGCCTCAAAATCGATATTGACACCTTTGTATTGATTTGTGCGAAGTAATGACAACAAATTAGAAATGAATTTTTTTCGAATGTCCGTGTTTGATAAAATTTTATGGGCAAGAGCAGTATCCCAATCAGTTTTCCCATAGTTTGAGACAACTGCAAATGGTTGGACTTGTTTAGAATTTGCAAGATCTACAATCTCCTTTGGTGCTGTCCCCATAACTTTACCGGCAGCATCAAACTTATATGTATCAGTTGCGATTTGATTCATAAATTTATAATTTGTTTGAAAAGAATTAGTTGAACTAGGTTTGTTTGTATAATAACCAAGAACTAGTTTTTTCGTCACAGCTGATGAATGTTCTGGCAAAGTTGATAATGAGAAAAATATTACAGCGACTATTACCGCAAATTTACGCATCAAAGTGTCATCTCCTTAATAAGTGAGTGATAACAAGCTCGAATTTATGGTTTAGAATGAATCTGCTGTTATCTATCATTATTAGTTTTATCGACACCTAATATTCTGTATTAAACTGAATATTTAAAATAACTCACAATTTTGTTGATTTTATCAAAAATAGGCATAAAGCGTAGTTGCAACTAAAAGAAAAGTGTCTATTCCAAAAATAGAAGTGTATGTAAGATAGTTGAAATAGAAGTTACATAATGATTTTCCAGCCACTTAATTAAAGGTGGTTTTTTAATTTTAAATGAAGCGTTTTCAAAATAGGCAAAAAATTGAATTGTCCACGAATAACCATTTTTAGATCATGTCATATAGTGTTATGTAACTTAAAGGAGGGTTTTAATTTGTTTTATAACAGTGATGAATATGAATATTACCGTAGTTTATATGATTATTATTATAGAGTAGGTACAGCACCAACTTTAGTTCCACAAGCTACAATTGAAGATCAAATTAAGTTAGGAAGACAAGGACATTGCTTTAAATCTTTTTGGGGCGGAAGAGAACATACATTTAACTTATTGGGAATAAATGCAGCTACTGGCATGGTTAATATTATGGAAAACGGTATAGCTAATATGGTTCACAAAAGTGATATGGTCGGTCTACAATATTTAGGAGTACAATGTCCTCAAATGGGTCAAGGTGGCGGCATGGGTCAAGGCGGAGGTATGGGTCAAGGCGGAGGCATGGGT
>NZ_JBALMS010000071.1:15026-29867 GCF_036962205.1 Bacillus sp. JJ664
CGGAGGCATGGGTCAAGGTGGCGGTATGGGCCAACAATGCGGTTGGATGATGACGAACCAAGGCTGGAAATGGATTTGTAGATAATTGTTTTAATGTATTAATAGATTAGTTATTTAATAAAAGGAACTTTTTATTTTGTGAATAAAAAAAACATAGGATAGTTAGTACAGCCATGTCTAACTATCTTTTTTAATGACAATTATTGTTAGGACAAGTCTTCAAAATTATGTTAAAGACCTCAGGATTCTATTTTCATTAATAAATGAAACTGCATGAGGTTATTTAGAACTAAGGTAGCTATGACTAGCATAACAAAAATTGAAATGTTCGAATGTATACAAGTCGTATTTAATAAAGTTTACTAAACTCCTTTATTTTCATATTTGAGAAAACAATTGAATTTGTTTTTTGAAGGGGGCTTGTCAATTTGAACAGGAAAAAAAATGGGGCTCTAATCCTCGTCTTATTTCTATTCTTAATCATTTTTATAATCATTAATGCTATTCGTCATATTAAAATCTATTTGGTATATAGTTCTGGGGTAATGCCCTTTATTATTGTAGGCATTACATGTCTCGTAATTATACTGTTATTTTTTGGTGGTTCCAGACAAAGAAGATAATACTATGTTAAAAATTCATTTTATGTAAAGTGAGAGCCTGTAAATAGGTTCTTTTTTATTTAGAAATTTTACAATAAATTTGTTTAAAAATTAAATTGACAATGATAATCATTATCATGTATCATAATAAATGAAAATGATTATCACTTTCAACTGACTGAGAATTCATTTAGAAAGTGGATTTTATAGGACATAAACAAGAATCTTTATATGAACCAATAGAGCTATGTAATAAGCATTAATTAAAAAAGGAGTGCAACAATGGATAAAACTTTTATGATACTTGAAACATTTCAACAGGAAGTAACTTGCTGCTGTCCTGGTCAAAAGCATCAACAAAAAATAGAGTTTCATGAAGGTGATATTTGGATAATTAATGAACGTAAATATGTGGATTGCTTAGGTTGGCATTATTTAGTAGAGATCAATGATGAATTTGAGTTTTATATTCATGTAGAAGATTTGGATACATTACATTCAAATGGAGCTATTTGTTCAGCTTGGGATATAGACTTAAAGCTAAATCATTTACATTTTAAAGTGAACGAAGCACTTGATCAAAATGATAGAGAAGGATTTATTTCAGGTGCAAATGAACTTCGTTTGTTAAAAGAAATGAAAACAAAAATGATGGAAGCATATGCACAGACTATTTAAATAAAAAAGTAGATTGTAAGGGGAGAATACACATGTCAAAAATTTTAATCGCTTTCGCTAGTATGTCTGGAAATACAGAGGAAATTGCTGAATTAATCAAAACAAGTATAGAACCTTTAGGCTATGAAATAGAAATGAAAGAAATTGAAAACATCAATACTCAAAAACTATTAGAATACGATGGTATTATACTAGGTGCTTATACTTGGGGAGATGGCGAGTTACCTTATGAAGTAGAGGACTTCTATGATGATATTGAAACAATGAATTTAACCGGGAAAAAGGTTGCAGTATTCGGTTCAGGTGACCACGCTTATCCAAAGTTTTGTGCAGCTGTTGACATATTAGAGGAACGATTAGTGGCATGTGGAGCGGAAATTGTGGAGCAAGGTTTAAAAGTAGAACTTGCACCAGAAACAGAAGAAGATATTGAACGTTGCGTTACATTCGCATTTAACTTTGCTGGGCGATTAGAGGGCGCGGCACTATGAATAACTTATTCAGTTCTACAGCAGTGACAAGAACTGAAGAAGGTAGTATCGTTTTAGCTACTAGTGAGAATATATTCATAGAAGAAAATGGAAATTGGATTTGTACATTATCATTATCAAACTATCAAATTAGAGACTTGACGTGCTCAGGGGGCATCATTTATGGGGCTGGCGACAGTGGCATATTTATTCGAAGTACGAATGGTGGGATTGATTGGTTAGTAGAACATTTCCCAACTAAAGCAAATGTATGGAGCATTGTTAGTAATGGAAGAGGGCTAGTAGTTGCTCATGGTGAGAAAGTAATTTACATATCAACTAATTATGGAGAGACTTGGAGTGTTTTATCACCTTTTGACGTTCATAATCCTCCTTCAATTCGCTCACTTTGCCTATATGAAAAGTATTTGTTTATTGGCACAAAGATTCATCCCGAAAACGGTGGCGTATGGATGATGGATTTATCTTCTCATGAAGTAACAAAATTGAATGCAAAAACGAATCAAATGATTTCAGCTATGATTGTTACGAATCACCAATTAGTAACGGTAAGTGGATCTTGTCGTGGTAAAGACGGCATCATTGAATTTATATCATTACATGATATAAAAAGGAAAACAGAATATTATTGGAATACATGTTATAGCACCGATGTTCAAGGTAGTTATTTAGATATTAGTGCTCATAATGGTGTCTTATATACTACTTCAAGTCAAAATGAATCAGGATATAGCACGGTTTCTAGAGTATATCTAGAAAGCCAGCAAATCGTTCCATGCGACTATGTAAGAGGACACGGTTGGAGAATTTGCAACGAAAACGAGAATTATATAGTTGCAGCACAAAATGAAACTAGATTTTTTGAGAAGAACTCGCAAAGAGTTTGTTAAAATAAAAAAGGAAATTCACAATGATGAATTTCCTTTTTTATTGTAGATTATCAAAAATTGGCTGAGTTTTATACAGTCAATATATCTGCAATTGCATATGTAGATTTTCGTCGCTCTTTTCGTAAACGTGCGCGTTCATTTCCTCCGAAATATAACGCATACTCCTCATCTGTAGAAGGGCGAATTTGTGGAATTGGACGGGGTTTTCCATTTTCATCTAAAGCAACGAAAGTGAGAAAAGCAGTCGCAGCAAGTTGCTGTTGACCAGTTCGTAAGTTCTCAGTCGTGATTTTGACGAATACCTCCATATAACGTTCATCAGTCCAACTGATAAAACTTTCTAAACAAACAGCATCAGTCGGTATAATTGGACGTAGAAATTCAACGGAATCTGTTGATACAGTCGCACATTCACATAAACAAAGTTTTGCTGCTGAAATGCTAGCTACCACATCGATTTCATACATTAAAACGCCGCCAAATAATGTATTGAAGTGATTAATTTCATTAGGAAATACTCTTTTTGTTCGGATTACTTTTGTCTCATGGCAATATTTATCCAAGGTCATTCCCCTCCATATCTCGTACTGTGAATTGTATGTCATAATTTTCTAAAAAGTCATACTCTTATTTTAGCCTGTGACGAAACATGCGTAAACTATTAGTTTTCGTAATAGACTTTCCGTATTTAAGAAGATTACACAAAAAAGATGCTGGTACAATCGTACCAACACCTTTATTTAATATCGATCGGATTCATGGCCCAACGATTTTGATTTATCTACTGCATTGTCTGCCGCATGATTACTTGTATGTTCAGATCGTTCACGTTTTACTTTCTCCAAGCCGTCGCGAACTCTTTTTCCATAATCTGCATCAGCTTGCGTAAAATAGCCAACCATTGTTTCTTGAATATGAGGCTTACATACTTTTAAAGCGTCGACAAGGTTTGAGATTAACTCATTTTTTTCTGTTTCATCGAAAGCTCGGTAAGTATCACCTGCTTGAGCAAAATCATTTGGACGATCAATTTTTTGACGTACTAATTTTGCGTTATAACTTGGTTCATGATCTTTACCATTTTTTGGTGCTTCTTTTAATCCGCCAAGAGATGAAGGTTCATAGTTCACATGTGGGTTTTGTCCCGATGCCTTGTCAACCTTATATTCCATTTGGCCGTCACGTTGGTTTGTAGCAACATGTTTCTTTGGTGAATTAACTGGTAGTTGTAAATAATTTGTTCCTACACGATAACGTTGTGTATCAGAATATGAAAATGTACGTCCTTGCAATAGTTTATCGTCTGAAAAATCAAGTCCATCAACAAGTACACCAGTACCAAAAGCAATCTGTTCTACTTCAGCAAAATAATTCTCTGGATTTTTATTTAGTACCATTTTTCCAACTTTTAAAAATGGAAACTTGTCTGGATCCCAAAGTTTAGTAGGATCAAGTGGGTCAAAATCGAGTTCAGGATGTTCATCATCACTCATAATTTGTACACATAATTCCCATTCTGGGAAATTTCCTTGTTCAATTGCTTCATACAAGTCTTGTGTTGCATGATTATAATTTGTAGATTGTATTTCATTGGCTTCACTTTGAAGAAGGTTTTTAATACCTTGGTTAAGCGGTTCCCAATGATACTTAATTAGGACTGCTTCTCCGTCTTTATTTACCCATTTGTATGTATTAACACCAGAACCTTGCATTTGACGATAATTTGCTGGAATACCCCAAGGTGAAAATAAAAACGTAACCATATGAGTAGATTCAGGTGTTAAATGTAGGAAATCAAACATTCTTTCAGGATCTGGACAGTTTGTGACTGGATCTGGTTTAAATGAATGAACCATATCTGGAAATTTTAATGGATCACGGATAAAAAATATTTTCAAATTGTTTCCGACTAAATCCCAGTTCCCATCTTCGGTATAAAATTTAACTGCAAATCCCCGAGGATCACGCAAAGTTTCTGGAGAATGTCCACCACCAACAACTGTAGAAAAGCGAACATAAACAGGAGTTTGTTTGCCAGCTTCTTGAAATAGTTTCGCTCTAGTGTATTTAGAGATTGTTTCCTCACCGACTTTACCATATGCCTCAAAATAACCACTTGCACCCGCACCTCGTGCATGTACAACTCGTTCAGGAATACGCTCTCGGTCAAAATGAGAGATTTTTTCCAAAAAGTCATAGTTTTCTAATGTTGTGGGGCCTCTATTTCCAACGGTTCTAACATTTTGATTATCAGTAATTGGATGTCCTTGACGATTTGTTAATATTTCTTCCTCGTTGTGCTGATTGTCCATTTGTGTACCTCCAATAAACAAATTCAAAGCTTAGATTGTCCATATTCTGGTAACGTATACAAATATTTCCTGTTAAACTAGTATGTTTTTACCAATTGAGTTCCCTTTTTTTTGATCCGAATAGCTTATGAATATTTACAATTTCGAAACATCTGATGACTTAATTTGAAACAACATTGCCATATGATTAGGCTATCAAAGGAAAGGAGAATACACACATCCTAGATAGAAAATCAACAATTTCCTTATTCAATTGCAACGAAGACACCGAAAATATTAAGTATTAATGGAGGAATAGTATATGAAACATAAATTATTAAAAGCATTTGTTTCTACAATCGCTTTAACTACTGCAATGTCATTTTCAAGTAGTGGGGTAATAACTCCTCAAAAGGTAAGTGCAGCCGTTATCGATGCACCAATTAGTGTGTATGAAGTTACTGCAAGTAAGTTGAATGTTCGTTCTGCACCAAATACAAACTCAAAAATTGTTGATTCATTAAGAAAAAAAGATCAAATAGAAATTGTTAAATATACGAATGCAAACTGGGCTCAGATTAAAACAACAACAACTAAAAGTGGCGTGGCATTTGTTAGTACAAAGTATTTAGCAAAAGTACAATCTATTATTACATCGAAAGCAAATCTAAATTTACGTACAGGTCCAAGTACAAAATACAAAGTATTAACTGTCATACCTAAAGGTGCAAATGTAAGTTTCTTAGGATATGCCAAGAGTAAAACATCTGTAAATACGGGGTGGGCAATCGTAACTTACAAAGGGTATAAAGGATACGCAAGCACAGCTTATTTAGATATGAAGTAAGGTAGATAGTGATTTTTAAACAGGTCTTGAAAACCGCACCGAATAAAAAATGGCGACTAATTTAAGATTAGTTGCCATTTTTTAATTTACTCAGGAAGTGTTTCGTAAGCTAGTTTTCTTATAATTTCTTCATGCTCAGAATATTGTTCTAATAATTCATTTTGAGTAAATAACTCAAAATCTTCAAATGCAAATCCAGGGGATACCATACATCCAACTAAAGAGAATGTATCTTGTTCCATTACAGATGAACCAAAGATTGAATTTTTTGGAACTAAATATTGAGGAACTTCTCCATTTTCTAGATTTAAACCTAATTTAATTTCTTCATACTGTCCGCTTTCATGGATTACATGGATCGTTAGAGCGCTTCCAGCATGGAAATACCATAACTCGTCAGATTTTAAACGGTGAAAGTGAGAAATGTCCTCCGATTTTAATAAGAAATAAATGCTAGTGTAAAGTAAACGATTACCATTGTATTGTACAGTTAACTCTTGATCAGAAATTTGTTCGGTTGATCGATATGTAGATTTGTAATAGCCTCCTTCAGGATGTGAGGCTAAATCCAATTTTGAAATCCAGTATTCAGGTTGATGATTCATTTTGAAATCAAGTCCTTTCAAATGTAAAGTGTTCACTTAATTATCATAATGCCCAAGGGATTGTTTGTTAAGTAAAGTAACCATATTACGATTGAATGTAGCCCATAAATAGTACTTATTTTATTTGATATAATAGTAGACTTTGATGATATAGACTAATAAATTTGTTTGGACCTTAATAAAATGAACTAATGTTACATAATTAAGGGGGAGACGATGGACAATTTTATCCAAACTGCTACATACGAACATTCCTTTTGGTTACAAGTATTACGAGATCACTCACAATTTATTTTAGATGGATTGGCTGAAAAGGAACAAGAGGAGATACAGCAAGCAAAGGCGTTCAAACATGCATTTCACGAGCTACTCAACCGTTTAAACACGGGAAGTAATATAGATGAAATTACCAAAATTGCAGAAGAAACTACTGTAGCATTAAGAAATTTTAAATTGTCTTTATTACAGAAGCAATTAACGTCGGAAATTACGATCCACTTAAGTCAGACATTTATCAATCATATGGTAAATGAACTTGAAGAATATCTATCAATTCTTTCGTATTTAAAACAAAATCAAACTCCACCTATCTTCCATGAATTACATCATCATTTATTGTGGGTATTAGATGCGGCTGGTCATGCAAGCATTATTTCAGATACACTTGATGCTGTTGAAAAAAAATTAAAGAAAAAAAGTGATGAGTTCGCAAATCATTTTGAACATTTCTATCTTAAATCAGTTGAACTTACAGGTTACTTAAGAACGAATCTCATGAGTTTTCCTGCACTTAGAAAAATGAATCGTGATATAAAATTAGAAATAGAACTTTTCCAAGTATTTTTAAATGAATTAGAAGAACTAGAAATATCTCATGAAGTACTCGGGACATTCTCTGCTTTAATGGCTGATCACATGATGAGAGAAGAAATGTACTATTTAAAAAAGTTAGCCCAGGCATCGAATGCAGCAAATAATATGGAATAAATTAAAAAAACACCTAAAAAAAATAGGTGTTTTTTCATTAGTATTATCATTTTATGGGTCATAACTACTTGTTTTGTAGTTCTTTTGTACTAAGGAAGGGAGAGGGCTGTAAACATACTATTAAAAAAATGCCTTATAATTTTCCCAATATACAATTGAATGAGGATAGCTTACATTATAGGTACCAAAAGAAATATGGAGAGTACGTAAAATGTTTAAAAAAGGAATTTTATTGATAGTTGCAATTTCAACTTTATTTTTAATTATTCAGGAGACCATTTTAACAAAAGAAGAAAAACCAGAGGTGAAATTTCTATTAGCTGATAAAGCGATTCCTTATAAAATATCAAACTATTCTTGGGGAAAAGTACTGAATAAAGATAAACTAATCATGAAAGATACATATAGCAGTGTGAAAGGGACAGAAGTAACCTCTGCATTTATGGGAGAATATGTACATATTCATTTTTCTGATCGCCCTGAAAATGTTGAAATTTTGGAATATAAGAAACATAAAAAAAATTATATCTATGATCAAAATACAAATGATCATGAAGGTTATGCTTTTCAGATAGATTCACAGAAGGGTGAGCGGGTTTTTGAGGTAAGAGGGATTTGGAAAGGAAATAATTATGTTACTTATATCATAAAGTTAAAAGTAAGTTAATTATTTTTTACGATAATCCTAGGCTGATATAAACTTCATTTTTTGGAAGTAGGGATGATATGAAGAATGAAACATTATATTTTAATGAGAACTTCTTTTCTACAGGAATTACAGATATATATAATGAATCAAAAGAAATAGTAGGAAAACTTGATTTGAAAAGTATGTTTTCATCTGGGGTGGATGTACTAGACTTACATGGAAATATTGTTGCAAGTGGAAAATTTCCATTTTTAAGCTCAAAGTGGAAGATTAGTAATCAATCGAGTCAGGAGATTGGTTCTTTAAGAGGAAGGTTTTCTTTCTTTTCCAAGAAATATGAGTATGATGCTTATGGTAAATATACTTTTCAGATTAAATCAGAAGCGTTTTCCAAACTGTATGAAGTTTTTAAAGATGAAACCACGTTAGTATGTAAATTCGAGAAAATTAATGGTTTTTTCTCCTCACCTGCATTTAGATTAGAAAGCTTCAAAAGTGAACTATCATCAGAAGAATTAATTCTACTTGTCATGGGTGTTTATGCGATTCAAAGACGAAATAATAGCGGTGCTAATAGTGCCTCTACAACAATGTGAGTAATAATCCTTTCAAATATAAAAAGCATATTGTTTATGAGTGAACGACATATTTGAATATAATTAACTTCTAAAATAGTTTTCTTTTTTTCTTCTTTTATAATAGAATGAGAATATACGTTCTATTATTGGGAGTTTACTATGGAGGATTATTAAATATGTTAGATGGAGTAGAATTACAGCATTATAAAACTGAATTTTTCGAATCGTTAAACGAGTTTAGTTTACCGGAAGAGCAAGAACAATTTACTTCATTACCGGTAGCCATGTTAGAAGCTTCAGAAGAACGGTATCCGATCGTCATCTTAAGTGAGTCTCGTCCAGTTGGATTCTTTGTATTACATTCCAGTTCGAGGGTAAAAGACTATACCGATAATCCTAATGCTATGTTACTGACATCATTTTCGATTGACCATAAGCATCAAGGAAATGGATATGCAAAAAAAGGATTACTTCAAATAGAAAACTTTGTTAATGAATTTTTTCAACACTGCAATGAGATTGTTTTAGCAGTGAATCATAAAAATATTGCTGCTCAAAAAGTATATGAAAAGGTTGGTTACCAAGATACAGGGAGAAGGAAAATTGGTTTAATTGGTGAACAATTTATTTACAACTATACTTTACATAGAAATAAGTAATGATTAAATAGATGACATCTAAAAAGCTCTTGTTGGAGCTTTTTTTTCATTCGTATAAAAAAATAAAAGCTAAAGTATCACTTGATACGTCTAATATATGTGGGATGTGGAGGTGCAAAAAATGATTCAGTTAGTAAAAGAAGCGCAACAAGGAAATGACCATGCATTTTTAAAACTGTTCCAAGAATATGAAAACGATATTTATCGAACAGCATTTGTTTATGTGAAAAACGAAGAAGACGCGTTAGATGTAGTCCAAGAAACTGCGTATCGTGCATTTAAATCAATCAAAAACTTAAAGGAACCAAAATACTTAAAAACTTGGATTATTAAAATTGCCATCAGTTGTTCAATTGATGTATTACGAAAACAAAAAAAAGTTGTTGAATTAAAACCGGAAGTTGAAAAAGTACTTTCGAGTAAAGATGAAAAGGATCTATCTCTTTCAATGACCTTAGATGATTTAATCAAATTATTAAATGAAACTGAAAAGAAAGTAATTATATTAAGGTATTATTTTGATTTTACAATTAAAGAAGTTTCGGAGACTTTAAACATTCCACTTGGTACGGCAAAGACAATCTTATACAGAGGACTAAATAAACTTCGAAAAGAATTGAATGGAGATGAAATGTATGAACGATAAAATCAAACAAGAAATGAATCGAATCCAGATTCCGAATGAACTTCATGAAAGAGCTATAATTGGTGTGAAGAAAGCGAAAAGTGAAATGACAAAACGTAAAAATTATCTATATAAAGTTGTACCATTGGCTGTTAGTATTGCCTTTTTATCGATCGGTGGATATAGCGCTTGGAATGCCAATCACCACCAATCAAATGAAAGTCAGAAAATAGTATCAAGTCTTCTTGATAAAAGCGGAGTTACGATACCTGCTATTGAATTACCTAAAAGTGGAGAAACGGCAAAAATGATGCCTTTATTTGTTTATAAAGGAAGAATCTATACACAATCTTCTACAAAAATTGATCCATCACAAGTAAAAAATTTATTAGGTGAAAAGCTTGGGAAAACGAGAGCTGGTCTTGATGAATGGAGTAATCAAGATGATTATGCAGTTGAATTCGCTTCATCAATTGGAGAAGTAGATATTTATTCAGTAAAAGGATATCAACAAGAGTTTAGATTAATGACCTATGACGTAAGCAGCGGATATGCTGAAGTTTATGAAAGTTTAAATGGTGTAACGATTAGTAGTGGAAGTGAAATCGTCGAGAAATTACAATTGATGAATATCGAAAAGGCAAAGTCGAGAACATTTGATGACTGGAATAATAGTGTTGAAAAATATACAGAGATAAATGATAAAGTATTATTAAATTCTTTTGTGAATGCATTAAATGATTCAATACCTTATTTAAGAGAAGATGTTGAAGCAAAGTTAGGAAACTTTCAAAATAATGAACAATATAAGGAACTAACAATTTCTCTAACTGATGGAACGAATGTAACATTATGGGTTGTAAAAGATGGTTATATTAGTTACGGCAATGCCCTTTATTTCAAAATAAATCATGAAGTTTTAATGAACCTGTGGAATCAAATGAAATAGTAATAAAATATAATTATAATCTACCACTTTAAAAAACATCCTGACACAATCTCGGATGTTTTTTGTTTTACATTTTATAGATTGGTTGATAATGATATAGATTCATTCGTTTATATTCGTGAAAAATTTTAAAAATAAGGTATAATATAAGGTAGATTATTTGTTAATGTATTAATAGATTGAGGTAAACTCTATTGTAATAAGCATTGGCAAATTACTTAATAAATTTGATTTAATGTTGAAAGAGAGTGGAACAAGATGGGGCGTAAATGGAATAATATTAAAGAAAAAAAAGCTTCAAAAGATGCAAATACAAGTCGTATTTATGCAAAATTTGGTCGTGAAATATATGTAGCTGCAAAACAAGGTGAACCTGATCCAGAATCAAACCAAGCGTTAAAAGTCGTACTTGAACGTGCAAAAACTTATAGCGTACCAAAAACAATTATTGATCGTGCTATTGAAAAAGCAAAAGGTGGTTCTGAAGAGAATTTCGATGAATTACGTTATGAAGGTTTTGGACCAAATGGTTCAATGGTAATTGTTGATGCATTAACAAATAATGTGAATCGTACAGCTGCTGAAGTGCGCTCGGCATTCAGTAAAAATGGTGGCAATTTAGGTGTAACTGGTTCAGTTTCTTATATGTTTGATGCAACAGCAGTAATTGGCCTTGAAGGGAAAACGGCTGACGAAGTACTTGAAATCTTAATGGAAGCTGATGTAGACGTTCGTGATATTTTAGAAGAAGATGATGCAGTAATTGTGTATGCAGACCAAGATCAATTCTATGCAATTCAAGAAGCATTCAAGAATGAAGGTATTACAGAATTTACAGTAGCAGAATTAACAATGCTTGCTCAAAGTGATGTAACATTACCAGAAGACGGACAATTAAAGTTTGAAAAAATGCTAGATGTACTTGAAGATATTGAAGATGTTCAACGTGTTTACCATAATGTAGACTTAGGAGAATAATTGAAAAGTAGACCTTTTGAAGGTCTACTTTTTTTACGAAATTCAGGTCTTGTATATATGTAATCATTTTTGAAGTGAAAACGTGTTAATATTTAGACTGTTTTAGTATACATAGTTATATTGCTCCCTTTATTTGGGGTAGGATTGCAAGTCTAAGTAAATTTGAAACTTAATGGAGTGAAAATATGGAATTTAATTCATTTGAAATAGTAAAGTTAATACCTTATGAAGAAAAATACAGAAATGCAATCGCAAATTATGATTTACCTAAAGAACAGGCGATCTATACTTCATATCCAATAGAAGCATTACAGCAAATTGAATGTGAACAAGTACTACCAGTGCTAATTTTGCTAGAAAATGACATTGTAGGTTTTTTTATTTTAGATGGACGAACTAAAGACAATCTCTATACCAACAATAAGAACGCGATTGTTTTTAAGTCTTTTTCGATCGATCAACGATTTCAAGGAAGAGGAATTGGTGAGCAATCAATGAATATATTAACTAGTTTTACGAAAAAAATGATGGCTAATAAAAATGAAATCATATTAACAGTACATCATACAAATATACCTGCAATCCATTTATATAGAAAATGTGGGTTTGTTGATAAAGGAATTAGATATTCTGGTGAACATGGTGAAGAATTAGTTTTTCATTATGAATTATAATTTGTATTAAAGATTCAGAAAATTGGATAAAATAAATTTAAGAAAGCCATTGAACATTAAGGAATTTTAATGTAATATAGGAAAGTACGTTCTATTAAGGAACATTAGTTCTTGTTTTTAGCATAAAATGTAAATATTTACATATGTTATTTTGATTAGAAAAATAAAATGATTATGGAGAGGTAAAAAATGACTACTAGTACTTCTAATCCTTCGATGGCATCATTATTAAAAAATCGTTTTGTCCAGACGATTCTGTCAGCAGGTTTATTCATCCAAATTGGTATATGGGTCCGTAATTTTGCCATATTATTATTTGTTATGGAAAAAACGGATGGTGACGCAACAGCAATATCTCTAATTTCAGTTGCTGAATTTGCACCGATTTTTATTTTTTCTTTTATCGGTGGAACTTTTGCCGATCGTTGGCGACCAAAGCGTACGATGATTTGGTGTGACCTTTTAAGTGCAGCATCAATTTTTGTTATATTGCTTGCGCTATTATATGGAACTTGGAAAATCATATTTTTTGCTACTTTAGTGTCGGCAATTTTGTCGCAGTTTTCACAACCTTCAAGTATGAAATTATTTAAAGTACATGTACCAGGAGAACAAATGCAAGCTGGTATGTCTATATTTCAAACAATGATGGCAATATTTATGATTTTAGGTCCAGTATTGGGTACGTTTGTTTATCAACAATCAGGTATCTTTATTTCAATGGGAATCGTAGGAATTGCATTTTTATTATCAGCTCTTGTTTTAACAAAACTTCCAAAAGATGAAATTGAAGAAAAAGCCGAGGAAACAACTTCTTTATGGGAAGAAATGAAGCTTGGCTTTCAATATGTTTGGTCTCGTAAGGTTTTGGTTATTTTAGGTGGCGTATTTACAGCCGCAGGATTAGGTTTAGGTTTTATTCATCCTTTAGCTATATTTTTAGTAACTGAAAGACTAGGTTTAGATAAAGATTATTTACAATGGTTATTTGCTGCAAATGGGGCTGCCATGATTATTGGTGGTGGTGTTATTATGGTTATTTCAAATAAACTTGCCCCACATGTATTATTATTGCTTGGTATGTCTGTTACAGCTATCGGAATTTTTGTAATGGGTTGGTCAGAATTTTTCTGGATCACTTTAGTCGCTGAATTCTTTATGGGATTATTTATGCCAGCATTACATATTGGTATTAATACAATTATCCTGAAAAATACAGATGAGAAATTTGTGGGAAGAGTAAACGGAATTTTAACGCCGTTATTTATGGGCTCTATGGTTATTACAATGAGTTTATCGGGTGTACTAAAAGAACAGTTCTCCTTATTCTCTATATACCAATTCTCAGCTCTACTATTTGTCTTCGGTATTCTTATAATGATTCCGATGTTTAAAATAATGAAACATGTTAGTACTGTTGAAGTAAAATCATAAAGCAAAGTAAAACCGATTACCAATAGGTAGTCGGTTTCTTTGATGTTGATATTGTATTTTCCATATACTTATTATCTAAATTTTCTTATAATTAATTATAAACTTATATAAAAGTACTATATAAAAGGAGGTCCACTTGTGGAGGAAATCATTCAGAAACCAAGTTTTACACATAGGGAACTAGCAGTAACATGCTTTAATAAGGTATGGGATTTACTTGTATTGGAAAACAGGTCTGAGAAAGAATCAGAAGAAATGGTTCATTTATGTCATAGCTCGTTTTGGCATTGGACACAGGTACTGGAGCATACACCTACCAATCTATCAATAGGATATTGGCAGTTATCGAGAGTATATGCTGTAACTGGAAAAGCGGAAACAGCTTTATACTACGCTGAGAAATGCATAGAGATTAGTACAAATGCTGAATTGAAGCCGTTTTACATAGCGTATGCTTATGAGGCTGCAGCTCGAGCATATAAAGTACAAGGGGAAGCTGTAAAATTCCAAGAGAACTTAGAAACTGCTTTTCATTTTACAAGTCAAGTGGTAGATGATGAGAGTAAAGGGTGGCTCACTAAGGATTTAGAAGATATTCAAAGTTGAATTATCAAAAAGGATTACTTCTTAGAAGTAATCCTTTTTTTAGTTAAACCATTTGAACATTATGTATTTTTTTGATTGCCCATCTTTTATCAATCTTTATTAAATCTATTAAAACATTACATTTATTTCTTCCTTCATGATAAATTCCTTCAGGATTATAGTCTTCCTTAAAGGTAATTTCATATTTTACTTTTATTGAAACTTTACGATCTTTTTTTAGTAAATGAATAGCAGATAGATTATCACCGACATACTTTGAGTCAGTTACATTTGTCATTATTTTAGTAAAATATAAAGA
>NZ_JBALMS010000072.1:0-898 GCF_036962205.1 Bacillus sp. JJ664
TGGCTGCTTTTTTATTTAAGTAATTGGCAGTATAGTTTAAGTGAAAAGATTCGCAAGTTAGGTCTTGTTTTTATATTTGAAAATCTTAATTCATCAGCATTTTTCTATTATCAGACAAATTTTTAACGAAAGGGATAATATATTTTACCATTTTTAGAGAAGTAGTAGCATAATCTCAGGAGTAGATGATAATCGACTCCTAAGCATTCTTCATGATAATGCTTTCTAAAGTGTTAGCTACATGCTGGCAATAGTCGGCAATGTTTTCAAGTTCTTCATAGATTTCTTTATACTGAATAATACGAATAGGGTCTTTTTCTGAAGCAAATAGTTGCTTAATGGATTCACGTAAAATTGCATCACACTTTGATTCTATATCTTTAATTTTAATAGCATGCTCCCTCATGTTAACTAATTTTTTTGTTGCCAATAAGTCAACAGCTGCAACAATTTCTCCTGCACATGTTCGAAGATTTTCAACAAACTGAAGCATATAATTATCAGCATTTATAATTGAATACATTTCAAAGAGTGCAGCTGTGTGCTCCAATCCATCTAAAACATCATCCATCCTCAATGTAAGTGATAGGATATCTTCTCGCTCAATGGAAGTAATGAAAGCATTATGTAAATCTTTAATAACTACATGAACCAAAGAATCCCCTTTTGATTCATAATCCTTCATTTTCTCAGAAAAAATCTTTAGATCACTAACATTATATAGTTTATAGTCGGCGAAATAATTAGCACTTTCTTTTAGATTTAAAGAAATATTACTTAAATAATCTACAAATTTGTCCTTTTTTCTTAAAGCCATGTTTTATTACCTCCAAAATGTCAAATAAGATTAAATATCAAGAGTGAATGATATAAACTTAATATTTCCTTTTACTCCAAT
>NZ_JBALMS010000072.1:993-8942 GCF_036962205.1 Bacillus sp. JJ664
AAGTTGGAAGGCTTTTGCTAATATCCTATTTTCAGGAAGATTTTATGAATATATCTTGAGTTGCTTATGCAGTTTTTTTGAAGTATACGGTAGCAATGGGTTGCAACTGTAACAATGAAAGAAATAAAGATAGAAATAATGATAGAAACAGAAGAAGAGATAGAGATTTTACGTTTAATGCAAAAATCACGATTGATAAAGATGACTTCTGTCGTGCAGTTAATCGTTGCGACGATGACAGACGCGATATTTTCGGTCGTCGTATTAGTGACAGAGGTAATTGGTTGAACTGGTAAGTTCAAAAACTAGAAAAAGCAATGAACAAAAGTCTGACGGAGCAACGCCGCTAACAAACGGCTTATGAATGGGGAAACACAAGAAAATGCTATTGAAGAATATCGCAAAGTCATATTCTAAATAAAAGCCTAGGGAATAAGTTTTGGAAAAACCAAGGTCTCAAATGTCTTTATTTAAGATATGAATTTTTACGTCAGACATAATTTGAACCGCCGTATACGGAACCGTACGTACAGTAGTGTGAGAGGTCTGGTTTTGATTCTGTTGAAGATGATGTGACGATTACTAAATATGAAAATGGAAGCATTCTTTATTCTAATATTGAAGCTATAAAAGCTCGATGAACCAAGATATAATGATAATAGCTGTAACAGTAAGAATGGTATCAATGTATAAGGGTTAAATGAAGGATGAACATTAGAAAGCCAAAACCCAGAGGAGGAGTTACTAATGAAATTTATGATGGTTGTGAAGGCTTCAAAGGACTCTGAAGCAGGGACAATGCCAAGGGAACAGATGGATCTTATGTTTGCTGCGATGAAGAAATATAATGAAGAACTGAAGAAAGCTGGAGTCCTGTTGTCAGTCGGTGGACTCTATCCAAGCTCCAAAGGTATTCGTATTACTTACCCTGTTCCAGGTGAACCGCCGACCATTACAGACGGGCCTTTCGCTGAAGTCAATGAGTTGATTGCAGGATACTGGTTCATAGATGTGAAATCTCGCGAGGAAGCCATCGAGTGGGCGATGAGGGCGCCTGATCCACATGGTCTTGGAGAAGGACAGATTGAGCTTCGCCAAGTATTCGAATAGACCGGTAGGCTAAACAGTGGATTAATTGCCTAATACTAAATGTTTTGCAACTAACGAGAGCGTTAGTTGAATAAAATGATCGACGATCGACAATCGACAATTTTGTAGGTGTTTTTAATGTGCTAACTGAAGTATTGGTTGGAAATCATTTAAGATTTGACGTTAAATACAAGAGATCAAAGAGTTTTTTTCCAAGAGAAGAATATAGGGAAAAGGGAAGTATTTAAGAAGAATAATATCTTCTAAACCATAAAAACAGTTAGTAATACCTTGTTTATATAAATTTAATAATACAAACATAACTTAGTAAATAGGAGGATTTTATGAGAAAAGTTATTTTATTTTTACATACTTCTTTAGATGGATTTGTTGAGGGTCCAAACGGTGTAATGGATATTGGATGGGTATCCTACAATGAAGAATTAGAAAAGCATGCAAAGGAAATTCTAAGTACTGTTGACACTGTTTTATGGGGAAGAGGGACATATCAAATGATGAAAAATTATTGGACCTCAGTACCTTCTAACCCTTCAGCAAGAGAACATGAAATTGAACATGCAAAATGGATTGAAGATACACAAAAGATTGTTTTTTCTACGACACTTGAAAAAGCTGAATGGAATAATTCAAGATTAGTAAAAGAAAATATTGAAGAAGAAATTAAAAACATAAAAAAACAGCCAGGTAAAGATATTATTATTTTAGGTAGCCCAAGGTTTGCACATCATCTTATGGAACTTGATTTAATTGATGTAATTAAAATTACTATTTCACCAGTTATTATAGGAAGTGGATTACCTTTATTTAAGGGGTCGGAATATAAACGAAACCTCTCACTAGTCGAAAACAAAACATTTAATTCTGGTGTAATTGGCCTTGCTTATAATATTGTAAAATCGTAAATAAAAAAATTACCCTATTCAACTAACTGGCGCGTTAGTTATATAAAATAAGAATTTAATCTGTTCCTCTTTTTATTAATTATACGATTATTAAATTAATAAACACTTTGAGTGAGGAAGACCTGAAAATTAAACCGACGGTGGGAAAATGGTCAATTGGTGAATTACTTTCGCATATCTCGGTTTTATGTAAAGCTGATTTCATGATTGGATCTGAAGCTTCGGAAGATGAACTGGATCGTTTCTATGAAAAGGCTGAACCAAAAGCGAATCAAAAGGCAATTATCGATTCCCTGATTAGCTACTACTCTTATTTAAAAGAAGGCATATCAAGATTAAAAGATGAAGAGTTGTTACAGGGAACGACTTCATTTTTTGGGGTAATCCATTCACGTTACGAATGGCTGTTGGATACTCAGGCTCATCTGTTTCATCACCGTGGACAATTACACTCAATGATCGTTCACGTACTAAAGCGTGAGCCTAATGTCCAGTTATTCGAGTAAGCGCCGCATTATAAAGCATGTTTAACTAAATGGAACGTTAGTTGAACAACCACGAACTGCTTAGGTAGTTCTTTTTTAATGCACTAAAATGGCAGATTAGTTGAACAAGGAAAGAGGTATCAAGCTAATTAGCAACTGACATTAAGGAGATAATGAGTGTGGATAAACCTGTTTATACAAATGCATTGAGTTTTGATTTCGAAATGGACCACTTGTTATTTGTTTCAGGCCATTGAATAACCTGAAAAGTCCACTAAATAACCAGACAATTTGGTTATTCAGTGGACTTTATCGCAAAATATAGACTTTGTAAGGCTTTAAAGATCAAATTTTTTTCTGATATCGTAAAAAGTAATTCTTAGCTTTTTCGTTATGGATTTGAAAAATAATCTTATAAAAATGGCATTCAGATACTGGAACATTATCAATTTTTCGTAAGAAACTATTTATCTCATCCTTTGCAACAAAATAATCCGAATATAAACTAAGTAAAATCTTAATGAAATGAAATTGAATGAATAGATTAATATCGTCAACTTCATTTATCAAACTTGAGTAATCTTGAAATACCTTTTCCGCTTCAGATATATTGTTTAGGACTAGTAGACTTTGGATTCTATTGAAATACAAATCAGCTAGTTCTTTTGGATAGAGCATATCACTAAAGTTGATATACTTTGACAATTCTTTTGCTATTTTATGATAAAGCTTGAAGGATTCTTCCATTTTTTTCTCTGGTATCGAAAGCAGAACGAGCTTAGCTAGTTTAATCTCATTTAATGTCCAGGACTTGGTGGCTTCTAAATTTGAAATTATTTCATTAAAGGGATCTCTAGAAAAGTTGTAAAAATTACTATTTGTAATCAATACTAAAAGATAAGCTTTTGATGCTAAGTAACGAACCTCTCTAATACTACATGTGTAATATTCTTGATAAATACTATACAATTCCTCAAATTTACCTTTTTTGTAATAATCATCAATCTTTTTTTCTAGTTTCTGAGTATCTGATAAATCCATCTGGTTATGGAAGTATAGAAATTCTTCAAAAGATATATTTAAGTTTTGGAGAAGTCCTTGAATCTTGTCCAAACTAACAGAGTATTTGTCAGCTTCAAAATCACTGTAAAACGATTTTGAAACGACACCAGTATATATCTCTTTTTGAGTTAACCCCTTTTGTTTTCTTATATTCTTCATTGTGGCTCCGTACAACATTTCTCCCTCCCAAATTCCTGTATACAGGAATTTTAACAAATAAAAGATATAAGCTCTATGATAAATTAGAAAAAAATAAAGAGTTGGAGGGTTCATAATGATTAAAAAAAATTCTTACTTGGTGCTTATTCTGTATAGCGTATTTTTGACTTTTACAGTTTCTGTCTTTTCCGCATTATCAGTGATTACTAATGTCAGCGAAAAAGGTGTGTTACTATTTCAAATTCTTGCTTTTTCTGTCATGGCATTCTTCTTTACAAGACAAATTATGAAGAGTGATACGCCGCTTAAGGAATTGGGTTTCTCCCTAAAAAATAATGACTACCGTATTTTTATCATGCTGGTGATTATTGTATTAGTTCAACCAATTATGTTAGGAATAGACTCAAATATTTCTTTATCAGTATTTTTATTAACTGTCGTGCAGATGATTTTAGTTGGATATACAGAGGAACTACTTTTTCGGGGGCTCTTTTACATAAAATTAAAGGATAAAGGTCCAGTTTTGTATGTTGTATTTTCTTCTCTTGTTTTTGGCATTTTGCACAGTGCTAATGCCATTAATCCAGAGAATAGTTATATACTTGTTATTCTTCAAGTAGTAAATGCTTTTTTACTAGGTATTATTTTTGCCTTCATTTATTTCTTAACTAAAAAGATTTTGATCGTGATTTTAGCCCACACGTTTTTTAATATCTTTGCGAGTATCACTAATCAAGTTTCACTTGAGAGAAATGTTTACACTGTAGTTGCTTTATCTATCCTTTATGTCATTTGTATATTATTGCTTGCTATTATTCGAAAAAAGTTTTATTGTGTCAGTTCTTTTAATAACAGTACAACATCTGAAATTAGAAATTAAATTGAAGGATCTAAAGAAAGAAACCCGAAAATGATTATAAAAATCAAAAGGTATAGCGTTAACAGAATGGTGGCAAACTTGCAAATTATTATTTAGAAGCTTATGAATTTCCGTTATCAAGTTCAATTGTTCAAATACATCCTTGGTAAACTTTCATTATTTGTCTTTATTTTTTCTTTAAAAATATAAAAAAATGACGAAAGGAAATACGAAGCTGTTAATAACAAGTTTGTGAATAAGTTTACTTCAACAAATTGGCGCGTTAGTTCAATAACATTCGGCTGCTTCGGCAGTCTTTTTTGTTTCGGTAAATGGGAGTTTAGTTGAAGAACGTTGTTTAACTTATGTTCAACATTCGGGCCAGTTGACGGAATAATTCCAACGGATGCCTTGCCCTTATTTTTTATTTTGTAGAGATTTCCTCATATATGCCATTACACAGCCATGTCCATCAACTCCTGAGTCGCTAAATTATCTTCTACATTAAGATATGGTATATTATTTTGTAATAAACATTCAAGGGGGTAACCAATGAACAAAACAGACCGATTGTTAGCCGTTGTGCTGGAGTTGCAACGTAAAGAAGTTGTACGTGCCGAAGATTTGGCAACCCTATTTGAAACTAGCGTGCGAACCATCTACCGCGACATTCAGGCGCTGAGTGAAGCTGGCGTGCCAATCATAGGAGCCCCTGGGACAGGATATTCCTTAATGGAAGGCTATTTCCTGCCCCCTATCAGTTTTACGGTACCAGAAGCCGTGAGCCTACTGATTGGAACAGACTTTATCGAACAACAATTTGATGATGATTATCGTGTCAGGGCTCAAGCGGCTCGTGGCAAAATCGATGCCATTCTTCCGTCGAGCGTTCGCAATGAAACTTCTCATGTACTCAAAACTATGCGTTTGCTCATTTCCGATAAACAGGTTACGCCGTCAAAAGAAAAGAAATATCTTGAAAAGATCCGTCGAGCGATATTAGATGAGCAAAAGATAAACTTTCATTATGCAAAAAGACTTACAGATTCCGAGGGGAATCACCATAGTGTTCGTACCGTTGCTCCCTATGGATTGGTGCTCATTCAACGATCGTGGATGCTCGTAGCTCGATGTGATCTGCGCCAAGAGATTCGCCACTTCCGCTTGTCCCGAATGACGGAACTTATCGATCTGGAAGAACGATTCGAACTGCCGGCACATTTTAACTTAAGGGAGTATACCCCTCTGGATGATAGAAACTTGCGAGTTCGCCTTCGATTTAACCATGACATCGTAGATAAAGTGAGGGAGTCGAATTATCATTATATTGAGGATATGGAAGAGCATCGAGATGGATTACATGTGGTCTTACGCGTTCGTCAACTAGACGAATTGCTACAATGGGTACTTGGCTGGGGAGCGGGAGTGGTTGTATTGGAGCCTGAATCATTCCGAAATCGGATTCGTGAGGAAGTCAAAAAAATGTTAAAACACTACTGACATACTGTTGTCAGTAGTGTTTTTTTATAATCGGTATAAGCAAACGTAAAGGAGTGGGAGATAAATGTGAAGTATGAATTGCAAAGGATAATTCATATCGCTATGGACCAATTGCAAAGTAGCCAGACATTGAAGGAGGGTCGTAAAACCAAAAATGGAATAATTATTGATTAAATCTAGCCTTTACACCTTTAAACCTGGGTAGAACCAACGAACGTCCGTTAACCCGCAAATTAGGTTACTTAAAATGGAAAAAACAGGACTTCGTAACCTTTTGCAATTTACGAAAGCATCGCTGGTTCTGGCCAAAAATGATATGATACGATGTTTTATTAGGAAGGATGTTATCTCGTGAATTTTGCTTCTGTTCGCATTATTACCGACGACTTGGATCGTCTTGTCAAGTTTTATGAAAAAGTCTTGGGTGTTTCGGGGGAACGCCCCGCGCCTGTCTTTGCCGAACTAGTTTTGAAATCGTGCACCCTGGCAATCGGCCACTCGCAGACGGTACCACTGTTCGGCACTGGTTCCGCAATAGCGGCCAGCAATCACACTGTCATCATCGAATTTCGCATCCACAACATCGATGCCGAATACGAACGTTTAAAGCCATTTATTGATGAGTGGGTGAAGGAACCTACCACGATGCCGTGGGGGAACCGTGCTATGTTGTTCCGTGATCCCGACGGCAACCTTGTTAACCTTTTCGAGCCGGTGACCGAGGAAGCAATCAAACGGTTCAGCGGTAGGGTTGACGGATAGTTGAAGCGAGTTTGGCCACAATTATGAGAGTGGCAACGATTTGTAAAATATAGGGCCATTTATTTTTGGCCGAATGTACCGATATCATTTCTCTGGTGACTACATCGTCTATCCCGGTTTGAAAATGAACCATTAAGAAGCTTTTGAACTATAATCGTATGGTTTAAATTAGCTCGAAAAAACAGGAATAATTGTCGTACCCCTCCATATATATTAAAATTATCTTGATTGTCAAGATATCGAAACACTACATTTAAGAGATTATATAAAAATAAATTGTATAAGTCATTGTGAAAGTTTCTATTTAAACTATAGAGGCATCCCTTTAATAAGGGATGCCTTCGTGTTTAGGAAGTTATCTGATATACTGTTCATAGAAACATTATTCTGAAAATTAAATTATTTGGGAGTTGATGATCGTGACCTTGAATGGATTAACCGAACAAACGATTTTTCAACAGAATGGGAATACGTTTCAAGCAGAAGGTCGGGATATCCGGATTCTTGCGAGGTACGAAGAACCACTCGTGGTACTGCTAGGGAATGTACTTAGTGATGATGAATGTGATGAATTGATTCGATTGGCAAAGGACCGTATTAAGCGTTCGAAAATTGGGTCAACTAGGGAAGTGGACCCGATCCGAACAAGCAGTGGAATGTTTTTTGCAAACAATGAAAATGACCTCATTGCGACCATCGAAAAGAGGATTACAAAGATTATGAACGTGCCTGTTGAACATGGGGATGGCCTTCAAATTCTACAATACTTACCTGGTCAAGAATACAAAGCGCACACGGATTATTTCTTACCAACTAGTCAAGCTGCGAAGAATAACCGAATTAGTACAATTGTAATTTATTTAAATAATGTGGATCAAGGTGGGGAGACTGTTTTTCCTCAACTAAAGCTTTCTGTGACACCGCAAAAAGGAACAGCAGTCTATTTTGAATATTTCTATGAAGATGAGAACATAAACAAGTTAACCCTGCATGCTGGTGCACCAGTTATCTCTGGAGAAAAATGGGTCGCTACACAGTGGATGAGAAGGCAAAAAACAAAGTAATGGGTCAAAAATTGGATTCCTAAGCGTATTCCTTATTCAACTAACT
>NZ_JBALMS010000073.1:0-3892 GCF_036962205.1 Bacillus sp. JJ664
AGAACGTCGCCTGGTAAAATGAAAAACATCAGCTATTTGGCTGATGTTTTTTTGTGTTCTTAAAGTTAAGATTTCTTTGGTGCCTTGTATTCTAGTTCATTTTTTATTCATATTTAAGATGTAAATTTAATAAGTACTTAAATTTAGACATAGAGTTAGGAGTAAAGTGATGAAAAAAGAAAAAAATATAAATAATAACGATTGGAAAAACTTTATAGCATTAATTAAAAGTGCAAACCCGCCAAAGGTCTTATTCATTGTAGGCGTCTTATTAAGTGTAACAACAACTTTAGTTGGATTATTATTACCATTACTTACTAAGAAGTTCGTAGATGGATTTTCAATATCATCTTTAAGTGCTGGTCAAATAGCTTTATTTGCAGGTGTATTACTTTTACAAGCTATTTCTTCAGCTACTGCAATCTACTTGTTAAGTAGAGTTGGAAATCAGGTTGTAGCAAATGTAAGACATCGATTATGGAAAAAGATGATCGTTCTACCAATTTCTTATTACGACAATAGTCAAACAGGAGAAAATGTAAGTAGAGTTACCAATGATACGGCAATTTTAAAAGGTTTAATAACTGAACATATTACTAATTTTTTAACTGGTATTATTTCAATAGTTGGTTCGTTTGTTTTATTACTAATATTAGATTGGAAAATGACGTTAGTAACTTTTAGTATCATACCTGTTATTGTATTGATTTTTATCCCAATTGGAAAACAAATGTCAAAGCTGTCAAAGTTAACACAAGATGAAACGGCGAAGTTCACATCATTAATTAGCCAAGTCTTCTCTGAGATTAGATTAGTTAAGGTTTCAAATGCGGAATCAACTGAAATGACAAATGGTAGTAAGGGTATAAATAAGTTATTGTCATTTGGTATTAAAGAAGGAAAATTACATGCCTTAATCGGACCAATCGTTTCCTTTGTATTAATGTTAGTTCTTGTTGTGATTATTGGATATGGTGGGGTGAGGGTATCATCTGGTGTAATCACAGCAGGCGCACTTGTAGCCTATATACTATATTTATTTCAAATCATTTTTCCAGTTACTCAAATTACGCACTTTTTTACTGAGCTTCAAAAAACAAAAGGTGCAACAGAGCGTATGATCAGCATTTTAGAGTTAGAGGAAGAAGATTATCAAAACGGAACAGAAGACATTGATACTAATTTACCAATTTATATTAATAATTTAAGCTTTGCATATAAGGATGAAGAAATTTTAAAAGTGCTTAATTTTTCTATTAGTCCTGGTAAAGTAACTGCAATAGTGGGCCCTAGTGGTAGTGGGAAAACGACTTTGTTTTCACTGATTGAGCGCTTTTATTCTCCTACTGATGGAGAAATTTCAATCGGCACTAATCCAATTAATAACCTTAAATTAGAAAGCTGGAGAAAACACATCGGTTATGTTGCTCAAGAAAGTCCTTTGATCATTGGGACGATACGAGATAATATTTGCTATGGTATTGGTAGAGATGTAACTGAACAAGAATTAGAGAATATTTCTAAAATGGCGTATGTAGACCAATTCGTTAGTGAATTGCCATTAGGATTTAAAACTGAAGTTGGAGAAAGAGGAATTAAATTATCCGGTGGTCAAAGGCAACGTATAGGTATTGCTAGAGCTTTATTAAGAAATCCAAAATTACTAATGTTAGATGAGGCTACATCGAATCTTGATAGTAGGTCGGAGTTAGTTGTTCAGAATGCACTATCAAATTTAATGCAGGGTAGAACAACATTAATCATTGCTCATCGTCTATCTACTGTAATTGATGCTGATCAAATCGTATTTTTAGATAAAGGAGAAATCACTGGTATCGGAACACATAATGAGTTATACAGCTACCACCCGATGTATAAAGAGTTTGCTGATCAACAATTAAGAGTGAATAGTACCGTATAACGTATTAGGGAAGGAAAAGTGTGATGGCCAATATTTTAGTTGTAGATGACGATCCCCATATTCGTAAGTTGTTAAGTGTTTTATTAAGTAATGAAGGATTTGTAGTATTCGAGTCAACAAATGGTATCGAAGCTTTAGAAACCTTTGATAAACAAAAAATAGATCTTATGATCATTGATTTAATGATGCCTAAAATGGATGGATTTGAGCTTTGCCAAGAGGTAAGATTTGCGTATGATCTTCCTATTATTATGCTAACTGCAAAAGGTGAAACGGAACAAAAAGTAAAGGGATTTAAATTGGGAACAGATGACTATGTTGTAAAACCTTTTGAACCAGCTGAGTTAATTGTAAGAGTAAAAGCTTTATTAAGAAGAGCGAAAATATCATCTTCACAAATAGTTCAGGTTGGAAAGTTAATGATAGATCACGGGAATTTTAAGGTAATCAGCAATGGCAACACAATTACTATACCTATGAAGGAACTAGAATTATTGTTTGTATTGGCTAGTTCTCTTGGAAGAACCTTTTCAAGAGAACAGTTAATTGAAAATATATGGGGTTTTGATTATCAAGGGGACGAAAGAACAGTGGATGTTCATATTAAACGTCTAAGAGAGCGATTTCCCGAGAAAGAATTTCATTTTAAAATTACAACCGTTTGGGGATTAGGATATCGAATGGAGATTATAAAATGAAACTTCTAAAAGGTATAATACAAGCTTTAATCTTTTTTACAGGGATTATCCTCACTAGTAGTATAGTTGCGTATTTTTCAACAACACTTATTTATGACCGTTATTTTGACAATTTATCTGACATAGCTGAACAAACCATTAATACCTTTTTAACCTTTATTTTGTTGGGAATGCTTGCTGCTATTGTTGGTATCTTATTTCATCATCCAAAGCAAAGGATCATGATAAATGAGATAACGAATGCAATTAAAAGTATTTCTCGAGGTGAGTATAATGTTTCATTAAATTTTGAGAAATTTCGCGACGTGAATAGAGGAGAAATTAAAAAAATTATTGATAGTTTTAATAATATGGCGGTTAGTTTAGAACAAGTTGAAAAAATGAGGCAAGAGTTTATCTCTAATGTATCTCATGAGATTCAGTCACCACTAACTTCCATAAAAGGATTTGCAAAAGTTCTTCAAAATGAAAACTTACCTCCAGAAGAAAGAATGCAATATTTAAGTATTATTGAATATGAAAGTAATCGTTTATCTAAACTTAGTGATAATTTGCTCAAGTTGACTTCCTTGGAATCACAAGACCAACCACTCGACAAAGCTTTGTTTTCATTAAACAGTCAACTAATGTATTCAATTTTAAGTTGTGAGCCTCAAATTCTTGAAAAGGATATCAATATGGTTGTTAATCTAAATAAAGTTGATATTGAAGGAGATGAAGTGCTCTTAAACCAGGTGTGGCAGAATTTAATAAGCAATAGTATAAAGTTCACCCCTAATGGCGGAGAAATTTCAGTATCAGTAATAGATGATACTGATAAGATCATCGTTAAGATAAAGGATTCTGGAATCGGAATATCCGATGAAGATCAGATTCATATTTTTGAAAGATTTTATAAAGCAGATAAGTCTAGGGATCGAACTACCATGGGTAATGGATTAGGATTATCTATTGTTAGAAAAATTGTAGAGATGCATAACGGAGTAGTATATGTAGAAAGTGAAGTTGGTATAGGTTCAACCTTTATTGTGGAATTACCCTTGAAACAAAGCTAATAGTTTTGTGATACCGAGATTTTAACATAAAATGAAAAACATTTTTGTTTTATGTTAAAAAGGTATTGCATTAGTGAAAAATAGATGGTATATTATTAAACGTTGTCACATTAAAAAAAGTGTTCAACAAATTATAATGAAAAATAGTTGTTGACAAAAACAACTAAAAAATGTTATTATAATATAAGTCGCTTACGAGTGACGAAGTGAACTTTGAA
>NZ_JBALMS010000074.1:0-8446 GCF_036962205.1 Bacillus sp. JJ664
ACTAGGTTTAGATAAAGATACATATTCTGTATCAATTCCACTAGGTGCGACCATCAATATGGCTGGTGCAGCAGTTACAATTTCTGTGTTGACTCTTGCAGCGGTTCACACGCTTGGAATTCATGTAGATATCCCTACAGCAATCATCCTAAGTGTTCTGTCAGCTGTATGTGCTTGTGGAGCTTCAGGAGTTGCTGGAGGTTCCTTATTACTGATTCCTCTAGCTTGTAGTCTATTTGGAATTCCAACTGATGTTGCCATGCAGGTAGTTGGTGTAGGCTTTATCATAGGTGTTTTACAAGATTCCTTTGAAACTGCTCTAAATTCATCAACAGATGTACTTTTCACCGCAACTGCTGAATATCAGATGCAGTTGAAGGAAGGGAAAAAAGTTAATATCAATAAAATAGCATAAATAAGCAAAAGAAGGGTGCCCTCTATCTGGTGATAGGGGGTGCTTTTTTATTTCGAATCTGTACAGTGAACGATAGTAGTAATGATATGTATCTTTAAAATTTTAGGAAATCATAGATTAACATGATACGATGAACTGTACCATGTTAATCTGGCCCATGTAAGGTATCCAACTAAGATGTAAAAAGTATATGTCCTTACAATTTCATACAAATATCTTAACTTTGGCTTCTATTAATTCTGGACAATCTTGGTAGTCTAAATTGTTCCATTGCCTCTTCCAGAGTTTCAGCACCTTCGTTATGTTGTTCAGTAGATTCTAATACACTGTCTCTGATTCTACTATCACGGACTTTAATACCTTGTTGACCACCTAATTCATCATTGTTTCTACCAGCAATACCACTTCTACCATTGCCATCCGCAAATTGTGATCTATTATTTGCTGTTGAGCTATGGTCGACAGCTATTTGGCCGCCTTGGTTAGCATTTGCACCAACGTTTCTTAGGATCTGGCCGCCACCTTCAGCTCTTTGTTCAATATTGTCGCCAATATGAAAGTGGAATTCAACATTTACCTCTATCTTTTTTGCCAAAAGGATCATTCCCCCTTTCTCTTCATACTATAAATATTCAATATTTTTAGTTTTGATTAGACAGATTGATAGATAGTAGCCAATTTTTACAATTTTTTAATAGAATTGAGATGGATCAATAGAGAAGTTATCATAGATGAAGTATGCTAATATATAAAATATGGTAGGATATGGATAAATGTAATTGTTTTTATAAGGAGAAAATGTATGGACTTAATTGAAAATCAAAAAAGATTCTTTGAAAAATATAAAATAGATGAACAAGAATTTGTGCAGTATGCTTTAGGATGGGCCAACTATATTGACATATATCAGGATTACTTAGCTGAAATACCAAATCTTGAAACAGTCGCTTCATTTATATCAGAAATACTTCGGAAAAATCCTCAAATTCATACAGTGAAATCGAGAATAAAATATCCTGAACATCTGATTGAAAAAATCATACGAAAAACAATTAAAGGGAAAAAAAGCGACCCTACATATGAAATAAATGTATCAAATTATAAGTCCGAAATAGGGGATTTAATTGGAATAAGAGCACTACATTTATACAAACATCAAGCTGCAGACATCGACCAAACGATTCGAATGAATTGGAATTTACATGAAAAAGCGACAATCTATCATCGTCTTGGTGATTTAACAAATGAACAATATATTGATCAAGAAAACTTTCAATTTTTAGTGCACGATGCCGGCTACAGATCTTGGCACTATGTCATCAAATCGCAAATGACAAAAGTGAACTATCTAGCAGAAATACAAGTACGAACGATTTTCGAAGAAGGGTGGAGCGAAATCGATCATCAGCTAAGATATCCATATGACTTGGATAATAAAATATTAAATGAGCAGCTGTTAATCTTAAATAGAATTTCCGGTGGTGCTGATGAATTAGTAAATGCGATCCTTCACACAAAGATGAGCATCTATCAACAAGAGCAAGAAAAAGAAAACCGTGATCAACAAATTAAGGAGCTACTAAAAGAGATTACAGTTTTATCTGAAGAAGGAAAACTAAGTGCAGATGAAAAAATGTCTTTAGAAGAAAAGCTACTAAAATTAGAAGAGACTAAAGTTGTTACGGATTATAGTAATTTATATAATTATCGATCAATTGAGAGTCAGTTGAATCCGAAAACAATGCCTTGTGATGATAATTGAGATAGTGTACAAACCTTCTTTTACATTGTAGAAGAGGGTTTATTTTTATGCTAATAAATACTTCCAATAAGTATGAGTGTAAAGAAAAAGAATAAATATTACAGCCTCCATCCATACTAGACTTGAATACCTTACCTGGAGGTGCGCGAAATGAATTTTCAAAATCGCGGAGAAGGAAATCCCGAACATCATATTGACCCTAATAAATTACAAATCGTGGCTGTCCGAAAAAATGGTGATGGGGACATAGCGGAAGTGAAGTTCCAAAATGGCGAAACAGCAACAATCGAACAAGCCATTGTCATGGCAGAGCAGGATTTAATTGAAGATGTAAACACAGGTACAACACGAGGGCATCAACATAAAACGCTTCGTTCGTATCCAGATGGTGATCCGTCGAATAATTTGAGTAACTTACCATCATTTTAAAGATAAAAGAGTCACGATTAAACGTGGCTCGTTTTACGTAAAGATGTGTTTCATATTTCGAAGCCTGGTTTAAGTACAAAAAGACCCTGAAATTAGTTTTCAGGGTCTTTTCTTTTTGCTTATTTTACGACTACTTTTGTTACTTTACTTACATTACCGGCTTTATCTTTAGCAGTGAAGTACAGGATTGTACCAGATTTTTGTTTAGAAATTTTGAAAGTAAACAATCCTTTTTTGTTGCTAATTGCTTTATAAACTTTCTTACCAACTTTTAATTGTACAGAAGAACCTACTTCTGCTTTACCTACTAAACTAGTAGTAGTGCTTGTTACTTTTGTCACCAATACAGGTGCAGTTGGAGCAGTTTTGTCAACTACTTTTGTATTAACTGTAGGACTAGTATTGCCACCTTTGTCTACTACAGTTACAGATAAGGTAGTTCCTACTTTTAAAGTTTTCGTTAATGTCACTGTGTAAGTACCTTTATAGTTAGCGTTTGCTGTGCCCACTACAGTTTTACCAGATTTAACAGTTACTGTTGTACCTGCTTCTGCTTTTCCAGAAACCTTCAAGTCGTTGTCGTCTACTTGATTCACTACTGGTTTTGCAGGCGCGATAACATCTTTAACCTTAACTTGTGCATTACTTACATTTAGTTTAGCGTCACTTGCAATGACATTAATTGTTGTTCCAGCTTTTTGAACTGGAATGTCTACTGTAAAGTTTCCTTCTTTAGAAGCAGTAGTTGTACCGATTACTTTTCCATTTGCCTGTAGTTTAACTAGTGCATCAGCAAAAGCTTTACCTGTTACTTTTGTTGATTTGTTTGTCACTTCACCAACAACAGGAGTAGCCGGAGTTACTTCTACTAGTTGAACTCTACCTTCAACAGTTGAGCTTACTTGTCCTTTAAATGATTTGAAATAATTAACAAATGCATCTAAATCTACCAAACTTGTCACACGATCTTTCCCAGATTTCAGGACAGTAAAGCCGTCACCACCATCAGCCATAAAGTTATTTACAGTGATTGAATATTCTTTAGTTGGATCGATTTTAGAACCATCTGGAAGATAGATATCAAGTATTTTCTTACCGTAATCATTCTTATCAGTCCAAGTATATTGAAGACCAGCGATTGCCATGATTTTGTTATAACTTGGAGGAGCATTGAATTGTTGATTTAATAAAGCTCTTACTTGCTCTCCAGTAATCTTCATCGTAACTAAATCGTTACCGAATGGCTGAACTTTGAATAAATCTCCCCAAGTAATTGTCCCTTTTGGTAGTGGGTTACGAATACCACCAGCATTCATGAATGCAAAATCTGTGCCTGTTGTTACTTTCATTCCGTCAGCAATTAAGTTACCAAGTGCTGACTCACCACTTGGATTAGCTGCATTTGTTAAAATATCTGCTGTTTCACCCATTACTTGACTTGTAACTGGTTTGATATCGGCTTGATAACCATCAAGCTCAGCTTTAATTTTTGCATCAGGTGTAATTTTGCTATGTAGTGTATCAACAACCTCAGCCTTTGCTTCAACGATATCTTGTGTAGCTGGATCAATTGTTAATTCAACATCCGAGAATGCTGTTCCATATGACCATGATTGTACTAAAAGCTTACCATTTACTTTTGCGTTTAAAAGTTTATGATCATGTGCACCAAAAATCACGTCAACTGATGCGTCTGTTGCATTTGCAATGTCGACAACTCTTCCACTTGCATTTGATCCGTCTGCTAGAGAAGAACCAGGATTATGTGCAAGAACGACAATTGACTTAACACCTTTATCCGTTAATTCTTTTGCATATTTGTTAATAGCCGCAACTTCATCCGTAAATTTAACACCTTCAACACCTTTTGGCGATACAATCGTTGGCGTTTCAGTTGTTACAACTCCAATAAATCCAATCTTAGCTCCACCAACTTCTTTTACTACATATGGAGGTAAAATAGGTTCATTTTTATCGTCTACTACGTTTGCTACTACATAGTCCATTGTTGAACCAGTAAACTTGCCATATTTTGCTTCATATTTCTCTGTTTTCGGGTTGCTTCCACCATAGATTAGACGCTTCATTTCAGCAACGCCTTCATCAAATTCATGGTTACCGATTGTACCAACGTCAAATCCAAGTTCATTCATAAAACGAATCGTAGGCTCGTCTTGTAATAATGCAGATACTGGAGGACTTGCCCCAACAAGGTCACCAGCTTGAATCATAAGCGTATTCGCAGGGTTAGTAGCTTCTCTTTCTTTTAAATATGCAGCTAAATACTCGATACCACCAGAGTAATCAACTACTTTACCAGTTGAATCTTTAATAGATCTCCAAGTATCAAGCTGACCATGATAGTCGTTGATGCCTAATAATTGAACATGAATGTTTTCGTTTGTATCCGCTTTCACGGATTGAGTAGAAATATTTAGAGGAGCCATTGTAATGGCTAGCGCAGCTACTAGAGAACCATTAAACAGTCTCTTCTTAATGTTTTTTGAATTCTTTCTAATCACACGTTTTCCACCTTTCGACAAAATATTTTGTATTGCAAGAATATTTTACTAGTATTAAAGATAGATTAATAGACTTTTTTTGATTATTTTTTTGTGAAATATTTTTTTAGGTGGATTTTTGAATAAAAGTTAAGTTCATATAAAAAGGATAAGTGCCTGTGAAAAATTCATATACAGATGAATTCAAGCGAATTTTTATTATAGAGAACTTCAAATACATATATTTGAAGAATGCAAGTTTAATGTTTATATTATTGGTAATCAAAGTATAAGATTATCTTGCAAAAGAGGGTGTCAAGCATTTAGGAGAACCAGGATGTTGGTGGGTGTGAGAAATAAGATTTGAGCGTTTTAGTCTTCTAATGAAGGCTTTTTTATTTTGATGGAAAAAAGTAATCAGAAGTGGAAACAATTGGATCTATATAGAACGTTTTTATTGATTAATAACTCAAATTTTATTGTATAATTAGAAAGGTTATTTTAAAACTAATATTAATAATATTTCTTTAATTTGAAATATAATTAAGAAGAGGTTAATATTTTTTAGGGGTAGGGGAATCAAAGTGGCAATTAATAATTTTTCTTTTAAAAGTATAGGTTCATTCTTGCAGGATAATATTTACTATATTCCTGATTATCAAAGAGAATATTCGTGGGAAGAAATTCAAATTGATGATTTTTGGTTAGATTTAAAAAGCTTAATTGATGGTGATGAGCAAGATCATTTCTTTGGACAAATTGTTGTTCATAATGATGAAGATGATAATAAACGCTATATAATTGATGGTCAACAGAGAAGTACTACGTCAGTAATTTTCTTAAGTGTTTTAAATAGATTGTTCGAATCAATTTTTATGAATAATAAAAACTATATGGCAAGAGAAAATTCTGAAGACATTCGAATTAAATATATTGGAAGATGGTCTGAGCAGAAAGATGGTTTAAGATTAAAACTAGCTAATAAAGATAAGCATTATTTTATGAATAATATACAAATTGATACAGATGCAGAGCCCGAGGAACCAAATTCAAAATCTCAAAAAAGAATATATGAGGCATATAATTATTTTTATAACAAATTAACAAGTGAAATGGCTAATGCAGAAACATCAGAAGATAAGTTAAATATAATAAATGATTACTATTTTTGTTTTGTTAATAATTTTAAAGTGATGTATGTTGAAACAAATCAATTAGAGGAAGCTTTTATAATATTTGAGTCTCTTAATGCAAGAGGTAAGGGGTTAGAAACATCGGATCTTTTAAAGAATCATATTTTTAAAAATGCACGAACACAAATTGATGATGTTAAGAGTAAATGGGAGAAAATGCAATTTACCTTAGATAACGCAGATATTACAAAGTTTATTCGCCATTATTGGAATTCAAAAGAAGAATTCACAAGGACAGTATCTTTATATAAGAGAATTAAGAATAAGATTAATAATGAAAGAAAATGTATTAACTTAATAAGTGAATTAGAGAAGTTAGCACCGCTTTACAGTTCTATGAGTAATAAAGATGGAAACAATTACTTTAGTAATAAAAAGTTAAATAACAGTTTAAGTAATTTGAAGACATTTAACGCTAGTTCATTTTACCCTATATTATTAGCCATGCTAAATAAAGGTTATGATGAAGAGTCAATTTCATTAGTAGTTCGACAAATTGAAGTCTTGATTTTTAAAAACGTTATTATTTCAGGTAAAGTAGCAAATAAATACGAAATGCTTTTTGCAGACATTGCTTTAGATATTTCTAAAAATCTTGAACAGGATTTACAGAAGATTTTATTTAATATAAAGAAATTACAAGTTTCAAATGCTGAATTTGAGAGTGCATTTAAAATTGCAAAAATTACTAAGAAACCTATTATTCGTTATATATTTAGAGAAATTAATTCACTTTTTAATAATGAAGTAGCAATTATTGAGGATAATAATAAAATTCATATTGAACATATCATGCCAGAAAAGCCAGGACATTGGAAAATTGAAAAAGATACTCATGAGGAGTTTTTGTGGCGACTTGGAAATCTTACTTTATTAGGCGAAGAGTATAATAGAGAGATTTCTAATAAAACATTTGATAAAAAATTAGAAGTTTATAAGAAAAGTAGTATTAAGATTTCAAAAGACCTATCTGAATATAAGAAATGGGATGAGAATGAGATAAATAAAAGGCAAGAAGAGTTGGCAAAGTTAGCTATAACCGTTTGGAAAAGCATTTAAGAAAAACATCTAATGACCTTGGAGTGATCCTTGGTCTTTTTTTGAAGTGATTTTACCAAAGTATAATTAAGTTTGGGAGAGAGAATTACTTAAAGTGATTTTATAGGGATTGTTTTTATTATTTAATGTAAGAAATAAATATTGTTAAGGGGATTAGTATGAGCGATTTATGGAAGTTTTCGCAAATTCCTTATATTGAGGAATCTACGTTTAATAAAGTATTAGAAAGATTTTATAATTTTGGTATTTCAGGCCTTGTAAGAGAAAATGTTCAAAATTCCTTAGATGGGAAATTACCTGGCTCTAGTGACCCTGTAATAGTAAAGATAGAAACGGGTTCAATTAATCAACAGTTCATACCGGGGTTAGATGGAATAAAAGATAGAATTAATTGTCTAAAAGGTCGTAATACATACACCATAGAGACGATAAAACATATGGAAAACAAAATGGCTGATGAGATTGTCAATTACATTTCATTTGAAGATAGTAACACAAAGGGATTAAAAGGAGCGCTGAACGGTCAAAGTGATCGCACCGAAGATACTTGGAGTATATATGCATACAACAAAGGTGTTCACACAGTAGAAAATGATGCTAATTTAGAAAGCCAAAGAGGCGGTTCTCATGGAATAGGGAAAATAGCTTCAAATGCAGCGTCGGATCTGTATATGATGTATTTTGCTAACTGTGATGAAGATGGAAATCAACATCTAGGTGGAACTGTCCAGTTAATTGAGCATAAATTTGAGGGGAATTATTATCGTTCTACAGGTTATTTTACTGATGCAAAAAAGGTCGACACTCAAACTTCGAAGTTTTATCCATTTACAAATAATTTTCATGAAATTTTTAGAAAAGATAGTAGAGGGTTAAAAATTATTATTCCATTCTTGAGAGAACAGTTTAATGATGAAAAAGAGATTTTAAAAAGTGTATGTGATAGCTTCTTTGTTGCGATACTTCAAAAAAAATTAGAAGTCATCATCAATGGTAAAGTAATAAATAATGAAACAATCATCGAGTATATAGGAAATTCCGAGTATTATGTTCAAAGTATTCCAGATTTAAAGGAAGTCTTTACTCC
>NZ_JBALMS010000074.1:8593-26412 GCF_036962205.1 Bacillus sp. JJ664
CAATTGGAATGAAAATTGAGGATAAAAAAATAAATGGAAATGTTAACAAGCCTTTTAATGCAGTATTAATGCCTGATTCAATATTTGAGGATGCATTTATAAAATCACTTGAGAATGAATCACATACTCAACTTTCATATGATCATATTAAAGACCAAAGTTTACAGAGAAATGCGAAAAGATTTATTAATAATATCTCAAGAGAAATTTCAGCTGTAATTGAACAAGTAATTAAGAAAAATAATCCTACAGATGGTGTTATGAATACGTCAGACACTTTATATTTAATAGAAAATCAGTTTAAACAAGATCTTGTACAATCTACTCCTACTGTTAGGATTAATGTTGGTGGAAAAGATCAAACTGTAGTTAAAATTAATCCAGAAGCTCGTAAAAAACGAACCGAGGGTTCCAAATCAAAAAGTAACAAACAAAACGATGATAATGAGAAACAAAAAAGGAAAAAAAGAAGAAGTAATAGTGAAAATAATGAAGAAAATTTAACTCGATTACATGCCCAACCAGAGAAAGTTGAAAGAGTTATTATTTCTAATAATGAATTCGTTAAGTTTGACTTTTCGGATATAGAGGAATTGAAAAAATCAAACACTTGTAATATCTCACTTTCTGTAGTTGATGGTATGGGAAAAGAATATGCAAATGAGTTCAATATCGAAAGAAATTATGAGTATGCTATGGATCGAATGACTGGAGAAAAATTAACACTAGAAAAGAACTTAATTAAAAACTTAAAAGTCAATAATGGAATTGTTCAGATTGAATTAAAATTAAAAGAACAGTTCAATAAAGCATTGAAGTTTGTTTATTACGTGGAGGTATGAAATGATTTATAAAAAAGATGCAAATTTTCCTTATCCATTATTAACAAATACCTCTAATAGTTATAATGATTGTAATTTTTCTCTAGATATTGATTTGAGGGAAAATAGTGAAAGTTATAGATTTGAAGTTAGTTATGATTTGAAATCATCATTTATTTGTAGATTGCTTGAAGAGAATCAAGCACAGCTTATTTTAGTTATTCAATCAAAGGATAATAAATTTTTTGAGTTAAGCACTGTTGATACATTTATTGAGATACCGAAATCCAGAATCTCATTAACTGAAAGAACTCAAATTCAACTTCTGATTCAATCAAAGGTCGAAATATCATTTGTTGATAATAATGATCTAAATTCTTTTTATCAAGTATATAAGAGTGAGATTATCGTACCTAAAAATTCTATTTTAGGTTTTTCCAATAGTGTAATATTTGATGGAAGTAACGCCAAACCTTTAGAGTTATTTGAAAAAAAAGTTAACCCAAATATAAAATCTGCAATAAAAATAGAGCTCGGCGTAGAAACGATTATTATTCATTATAAAAATGAGGAGTTTCAATTTGTAGATTCACATATAAGTAATAACCTTAATAATCCATATGTTTATATGGGACTTCAAAAAGCTTTAATGCAATTCATTTATAATAATTGCGAAGACGGAGAAGAAGAAGTGGATATTGTTCATATGGAAGTTCCTTCTGACGGATTAGATTTGAAACTATATAATATTATGCAGCATAAGCTTGTGGAGGAATTAAGTGTAGAAAACATAGATGAGGTTATTTATTTGATATCTGATAAAATAATAGAAAAATATACTTCTGCAATAAGGAGGTTATATTCTTGAGAGAAATTAAATTGTTAAAAAGAGGCTATAAAAATAACGAACAGTTTTATAAAGATTTTATAGATGATCAACTGAAAAATAATGAAGAATACTTTTCAGATAAAGTAGTCTATATTAATGAAGCTCCTGATTTTCCAATTTATTTAAATGTAACAGAAGATGAAACTAGGAATAAACTTTACCATGAGGCATTTGATATAATTTCAACATTTTATCTTCAAACAGATCGAAATGTTCATTTTAATGAAGAGTTTTGGCATTCATTATTGAGTGTGTATAAACGAGATTATTTACTTAGCCAATATCCAGAAATTAAAGAAGATATAAATATTTTCAATAATATTGTACTAAAGACATTCAATTGGGAAAGTTATATTTACAAATGTGTTCTTGGTGCTCAATATATAAATGATAATGTTGAAGATCCGAATGAAAGAAAAAAATATTATCAACTAATCATCGATAATCTAGATTTATATAACTATATTATTAAGTATGAAATTTTTAGAAATGATCGGTTCTTAATTAATATTCTAGAAATTATTAATGACCACGGATTAACCAAAATAGTAAAATCCAAAATAACTGACAGAGACGATTTAGGTAAAGACGAACGAGTGGGTAGAAGAATTATATTTGAATTCAATAAAAGTTATCCAATCATCATGTCACCTATGTTAGAAAAGCAGGAATTGGAAGAGTTATTCTTTCTATATCTTGGTTATTACTATGATACCAGTAAGTTAGATTTAGTAATTTCATAATTAACTAATAACATTGAGAAGCCAAGGTAATCACCTTGGCTTTTAAATTTCATATTTTTTAAATTAAAAATATCGCCACAACTGTAGTAACTACCAATCCAATCAACACCGGCAACAAATTCCTCCTAGCTAACTCAAAAGGACTAACGTTACAAATAGCAGCCGCAGGAATTAATGCCCAAGGAATCAATGTTCCTCCACCAACCCAAATCGCTGCAATTTGCCCCATAGCAGTTAAAGTAGCAATTCCATGACCGATTGCAGTAGCAAATAATGAAGCAACCGATCCAGCAAGTGAAATACCAGAGAAGCCCGATCCATCTAAACCTGTAATTGCACCTACAGTTGTTAATGTTACCCCTGCTACTGCTGGATTTACAGGTACTTGATGAGCAAGTGCAAACCCTAAATCATTAACAATGCCATGTGAACCTTTTGGTAAGAAATCACCAATGATGGTCGTAAAACCACTGTCACCTAGGTAGAAAAATGCAGCTATAGGTATAACTGGACCAAATACGCGGAAACCGAATTTGAATCCATGGATTAAATAGTTTGTAACTTCTTCTAACCCTTTAGATTTATGTCCCATCATTGAAAGTATTGAAAGTATGATTAGTGAAGTTCCTCCGATTAAAGCAGTTGCATCTCCGCCTTGTAAATTGAAATGAATCATTGCCCAAATATCTACTGCGAACAAAATGAAAACAAGAGCTGCCATCCATTTTTGTTGAGCCGAAGAAAGTAAATAAGTTTCAGTTTCGGAATCGCTTTCAACAGTTTCTACTTTTAGAAGTCCTTTTTTCATGTCTCGTTTTAAAAAGTAGAATGCTGTTACAGTTGTCACGACCCCCATAACAATAATTAATGGAACACTTGCTGAAATGACCTCAGAAACAGGTATACCAGCTGCATCCGCAGTTAATTTTGGTGCGCCTTGAATTACAAAATCACTTGAAAGAGCAATACCATGACCGAATAAGTTCATTGCCATTGCAACACCTAATGCAGGTAAACCAACACGAAGCGCAACCGGTAGTAACACAGCTCCAATTAATGCCACTGCAGGTGATGGCCAGAAAAACCATGAAACGACCATCATAACAATTCCTATTGTCCAATAAGCGAGTGAGGCGTTTTTCATTACCCTTGTAAATGGACTGATGAGTGCTTGGTGTACTCCGCTTTCTGTTAAAGCTTTACTCATTGAAACGATGATCGAGATAACTAGAATCGTAGAAAGTAATTCGGTAATTGCATATATGAAACTTGAAAACAATATACTGACTGAACTAGTAAGTGATTCTGTAGCAACAAGACCTAAAAGAAAAATTCCAGCTAGACATACTAAACTAGTGTCTCGTCTTAAGATTAAAAACAAGATGATAATTCCTATAAATGTTACATAAAGCCAGTGTATGGCTGTTAAATCGACATGCATTTTTATTCCCCCCTTTAGCCTAGATATATTGATTAGTAATATATGCATTTGCCTAATTGTGGTGCTTGGTTAGATAAAGGTGATTAGTATATTCATATTCTTGTATTGAAGCTTCATAAACTGCTTAGTTTAGAATTGATGGAACAGTACTAAACTGGACACTTGTCATAAAAGCGCTATCATTTGCGTAAAATTTAAAACGAAATTTCAAAAATATGAAGGATAATATGAAATTTTGTTTAATATACTGAATATTAGGAATTTCATTTGGTAAGGTGTTTCGTCTTGGTCTAATACACTTGAGATTCTTTCAACAAAAAACAAAGAAGTTTTAAAAAGGGTTTGCCTCAAATTAAGGCAGTTATTGAATGCTCATATCACTTGTAAAAGAAGGGAGGAAGTTAGATTTTATGCAGGTAAGAGAAGAAAATTTGGACATGATGGATTCAGTAGAATGTCAGTTGAAGAAGAAATGGGTGCAGACGATTTAAAAACTATCAATCTATCAGCACCGACTATTGACTTGATTATTACAAATCTATTAATAGAGGAAAATAAATCTTTTAAAACATATGGGTAGGGATATAAGTAACCATAACCCTTAAGGAGCGAGTACTATGGCAACAGGCGGATTATCCATCATTCAAACGATGATGAACAAGCTTCCACAGTCAGAGCAGAAGCTTGCAGAGTATATTCTGCAGCATCCGCATGAAGTAGTGAATAGCACTGTCAGTGAATTAAGCACTTCAGCGAAGACGAGTGGGGCAGCGGTCATAAGGCTATGCAAATCACTTGGTATAAAAGGGTTTCAAGATCTAAAAATGAGAATTGCCGGTGATCTGATGAAAACCGTGGAACAGGGATACCGTGATATTGAACCATCCGAATCACTTTATAGAGTAGTTGAGAAAACGACTAGCAACACGATTCAGATTATCCGCGATACAGCAGAAATTATTGATCATGAAAATTTGAAAACTGCAATCGATATGTTGTTGAAAGCAAAAAACGTTCATTTTTTTGGAGTAGGTGCATCAAATATTGTAGCCCAAGATGCTCAGCAAAAATTGATCCGCATTAATAAAGGTGCAACAGCTTTTACTGATATGCATCTAATTGCAACCTTGATAGCCAATTCAAATCCGGATGATGTTTTGTTTGCTATCTCTTTTTCAGGAGAAACACAGGAAATTATCAATCTGCTAAAGCTAGCCAAAGAGCGTGGTGTGAAAACCATCGGGCTTACTCATTTTGGGCAGTCGACCGTCTCGTCATTGTGCGATGTTTCAGTTTATACCTCATTTTCAAATGAACCGACTTTCCGTAGCGCAGCGACTTCTTCCCGATTGGCACAGCTATATATGATCGACATTTTATTTTTTGGAATGGCAACAGAGCAGTACGATGAGACCGTTCAATACATCGACAACACAAGGGCGGCCATTAAATCAATGACAGAAAAAAATAAATAGTTTCTTTCAGGAGGAGTCGATTAGATGGCAAAGGGGAATAACAAAAACTTATTAATCGCCGAGCAGTTATTAGAGCATTTGGGTGGAGTAGCAAATATTGCGACAACCACTCATTGTATGACAAGACTACGTGTAGCACCACAGAATCGTTCTAAGGTCAACATTGAGGCGATCAAAAAGACTGATGGAGTTCTAGGGGTTGTAGAAGAAGAAACAATTCAAATCATCCTCGGACCTGGTACTGTCAATAAAGTTTCAGCAGAGTTTGATAAGCTACTTGCTGCTGCGAATGATTTTGATTTGAGAGACGTAGCTTCAAAAAACAAATCAGAGATTGATAAAAAGAATGCAAAACCGTTTAAACTGTTTTTACGTAGAATTGCAAGTATTTTTATTCCGCTAATTCCTGCCCTTGTAGCTTCAGGATTAATAACTGGTATTACAAAAGCATTAGTACAGGCAGATTGGCTTGCAGGAGATTCAAAATTAGCTATTATTTTAACTGTAATCGGATCTGGTCTGTTTGCTTATCTTGGTATCTTAGTCGGAACCAACGCGGCGAAGGAATTTGGTGGATCACCAGCGCTTGGAGCATTGGCTGGTATTCTCGTTATTAACCCTGCTGTTGGCGATATCGCTCTGTTTGGGAATAATCTTCTTCCAGGACGCGGTGGGTTAATTGGGGTTCTTTTCGCTGCAATCTTCATCGCGCTAGTTGAAAAGCAAGTAAGAAAGTTTGTGCCCCAATCTCTTGATATCATTTTAACACCTACTATTGCATTATTAATTACTGGTATCGTCACTTACATTGTGTTCATGCCTGTTGGTGGTTTTGTATCGGATACGATTACAAAAGGCTTGTTGAGTGTTCTTGATGTTGGTGGAGTTGTAGCCGGATTCGTGCTTGGCGCAACATTCCTTCCACTAGTAGTTACAGGACTACATCAAGGTTTGACTCCAGTTCATCTTGAATTGATTAACTCCATTGGAGATGATCCTTTGCTTCCGATCCTTGCTATGGGTGGAGCTGGTCAAGTCGGAGCGGCATTTGCAATTTACTTTAAAACGAAGAAAAAAAGCTTAAAGCGTGCAATCGGTGGGGGGCTTCCTTCAGGAATGCTTGGTATCGGTGAACCATTAATCTTTGGAGTAACTTTACCGCTAGGACGCCCATTCTTAACTGCATGTTTAGGTGCCGGAGTTGGCGGAGCATTTCAGGCTCATTTCGATATCGCGACAATTGCAGTCGGTGTTTCTGGCCTTCCACTTTCATTCTTAGTTCATACAAACCAGATTCTCTTGTACCTTACTGGACTGATTATCTCTTACGTAGCTGGATTTATTTTTACTTACTTATTCGGATTTAATGACGAAATGGCAGTTGAATTTAAATAATCAACATGAAAATGCCATCTCAGCTGGTTTAGTAGAAAATCTAAGGCTAACTACCTTGAAATAGATAAATTGCTTGTTTCATAAGCTTTTAAAATACAATTTTAGAGGAGAAACATGATGAAAAATTGGAAAACCTGTGCATTAACTTCTGTTCTGGCTATTTCATTACTTGCACCTGCTTCGTTTGCAGAACAAAATGAAAAAGCATTGACTCATAATCACGACCAGTATCCTGTTTTAACAAAAGTAAAAAAGCCAGAGGATGTTGGATTTTCCTCTGAAAAGCTTAAAAAAGTGGATCAGCTGATTGAAAAAGAAGTGGCCGCCGGTTTTCCAGGAGCAGCCCTGATTGTCATAAAAGACGGTAAAATCGTTAAGAATGATAGCTACGGCTATAAGCAAAAGTTTGACGGACATACACCACTAAAGAAGTTTTTGAAAATGGAAAACGATACTATGTTTGATCTTGCATCAAATACTAAGATGTATGCAACGAATTTTGCCCTTCAGAAACTTGTTAGTGAAGGAAAGCTTGATATAAATGCAAAAGTTCAGGATTACATACCTGATTTTAAAGACACAGAAGCAGACGTGATTAAAGGGAAAAATACGATGCGGATTATTGATGTGCTTCATCATACAGCTGGATTTAAACCAGACCCGCAATACCATAATCCAGCAGTGTCAGGTGTGCTTTATTCTCAGGAGCGCGAAAAAACGATTGATAATATTAATAAAACGCCGCTTACTTATGAGCCTGGGACAAAAAATGTCTACAGTGATGTCGACTATATGCTGCTTGGGACCATTGTGGAAAAAATCACTGGTCAAAAGCTTGATCAATACGTTGAAAATGAAATATACAAGCCATTGAAATTGAAAAATACAGTATTTAATCCGTTGCAAAAAGGATTTAAGTCTAAAGACTTCGCTGCAACCGAGCTATTAGGTAATACACGTGATGGGGTTATTAACTTCCCGAACGTTAGAACGTACACTCTTCAAGGCGAAGTACATGATGAAAAAGCATTTTACTCAATGGAAGGTGTTTCCGGACATGCAGGATTATTCTCTACAACTAGCGATCTTGCTGTTCTTCTGCAGGTCATGTTGAATGGCGGCGGTTATGGTAATGATTCATTATTTAATAAAGAAACAATTGAAGAATTCATTGCACCTTCTGAAATGAATGCAACATATGGTCTTGGCTGGAGAGTAAACGGAGATGACAGCATGGACTGGATGTTTAGCAAATATGCAAGTAACAGTGCATATGGACATACAGGTTGGACTGGAACGGTAACAATTATTGACCCGGAACAGAATTTGGGAATCGTCTTATTAACGAATAAAAAGCATTCACCACTTGTGAATCCTGTTACTAACTCTAATCAATTTTTTGGTGATCTTTTCACAATGGGAAGCTATGGAAGTGTAGTAACAGCTATTTATGAAGCTTTAGAATCAAATAATGAATAGGAGGAAATGAAATGTCTAAAAAGAAATGGACAGCAGTCGCTTTAGCAGCAGTACTTTCAGTTTCAACCTTAACACAATTCAAGCCTTCTAAAGTGGAAGCGGTAACAGATGTGAAAGCCATTGTTCAAAACATGACGGTTGATGAAAAGGTAGGTCAAATGCTAATGCCGGATTTCCGTAACTGGCAAAAGCAAGGGGAAACAAAAGCAACAGGTTTCACAGTGATGAATGATGAAGTAGGAAGTATCATTCAGAAGTATCATTTAGGGGGCGTCATTCTATTTGCTGAAAACGTCGTGGGAACAGAGCAAACAGCTCGTTTGACAGATGGTCTACAAAAAGCAAGCCCTAAACTGCCTCTTCTTATCACCATTGATCAGGAAGGTGGAATCGTAACACGTCTTCAATCAGGAACGAATCTGCCTGGCAACATGGCGCTTGGTGCAACAAGAAGTGAAAAGTTCGCCTATCAGACTGGTGAAATCATTGGGAAGGAATTATCATCACTTGGTATTAATGTGAACTTTGGACCATCATTGGACGTGAATAACAACGCAGGAAATCCTGTAATCGGTGTCCGTTCATATAGCTCGAATCCAGAGCTTGTTTCAAAGCTTGGTACCCAGACAATAAAAGGGCTTCAAAGTCAAAATATTGCAGCAACGGTTAAGCATTTCCCTGGGCATGGAGATACAGATACTGACAGTCATTACGGCCTACCGATTGTTACACATGATAAGGAAAGATTACGTTCTGTTGAGCTAGCTCCTTTCCAAAAAGCGATTGATGAAGGTGTAGATATGGTCATGACAGCACATGTTCAGTTCCCTGCCTTTGACGATACAAAGTATATCAGCAAAAAAGATGGTCAGGAGATTATGGTTCCAGCCACTCTTTCTAAAAAAGTATTGACGGGTCTACTCCGTGAGGAAATGGGTTTTGAAGGTGTCATCGTAACAGATGCACTAAATATGAAAGCAATCGCAGACAACTTTGGTCAGGAAGAAGCAGTTGTATTAGCCTTAAAATCAGGTGTAGATATTGCGTTAATGCCTGCGCAAGTGAACTCACTTGAAATGGAAAAAAATTTAGCATCTGTTTTTAATGCAGTGAAAGTAGCAATCGAAACTGGAAATCTTCCGATGGAGCAAGTAAATGCATCAGTAGAAAGAATTCTAAAATTGAAAGAAAAACGTGGCATTCTGAATCCACAAACTGTTTCAATTGATGAAAAAGTAGCAAATGCTTTAGAAGTAGTTGGCAACAAGGACCATAGGAAAAAAGAAATGAACATGGCGGAGGACGCTGTTACCCTTTTGAAAAATGAAAACAAAACACTCCCTTTTAAACCGAAAAAGGGTGACAAAGTTCTTGTACTCGCTCCATTTGATGATCAAGTAGAAGCGATGAAAAGAAGTATAAAAGAATTAAAAGGTAAGAAGAAAGATGTTGAAGTTACTGGCTATGCTTTCTCAAGTAAGTCATTCAACGAACAAGTGGCAGCCATGATTAATGAAGCTGACTATGTGATTACCGGTTCCTACGTTGTGAAAAATGATCCTGCTGTAAATGATGGTGTCATTGATGATACTGTCCAGGACTCAAGCAAATGGGCAACTGCTTTCCCAAGAGCAGTCATGAAATATGCTCAAGAAAAGAATAAAGAGTTTGTGCTAATGAGTATGAGGAACCCTTATGATGCTGCAAATTTTGAAGAAGCAAAAGCTGTAATTGCAGTCTATGGATATAAAGGCTATTCAAATGGGGCATATAGACAGCCAAACATTCCAGCCGGCATTAAAACAATCTTTGGTGAATCAAGACCACAAGGTAAATTACCTGTTAATATTCCATCTGTCACTCAAACAGGAGAAACGCTTTATCCGTTTGGCTATGGACTCGACATTCGTTCAGGCAAGCAGCTAAAATAATCCGATTTGAAGGGGAGGGGATCCATTGAAACGAATATTTTTGCTAATTACAATTCTGGTTCTTACGCTATGTACATGGCCCATCGTAAAAGATGTTTCAGCGCAAAAGGAAAAGAAAAAGAATAAAGTATCGCCAGGGATTGAGGTCCTTTTAGATGATCAGAAAGAGCTATTAATAGGCAAAAAAGTAGGCTTAATTACCAATCCGACTGGCATTGACTCAAATGTAAACAGTATTGTCGATTTACTACATGAGGATCCAGATATTGAACTGACAACTTTATTCGGTCCAGAGCATGGAGTTCGTGGAAGTGCTCAAGCTGGGGAATATGTTGAATTCTATATTGACGAAAAAACAGGGCTACCTGTTTACAGCCTCTATGGACCAACAAAAAAACCAACACCTGAAATGCTTAAAAACGTAGAAGTACTTGTCTTTGATATTCAGGACGTGGGTACACGCCACTACACGTATATCTATACAATGGCTTATGCCATGGAAGCGGCAAAAGAAAATAATATACCAATCGTGGTGCTAGATCGACCGAATCCACTAGGCGGAATTTCAGTTGATGGTCCTGTTCTTGAGCCCGATGCTACTTCCTTTATTGGACTTTACCCAATACCAACAAAGCATGGAATGACAGTAGGAGAGCTTGCTAAGTTCTTCAACAAAGAATTTGAAATCGGAGCAGATCTAACAGTCGTCAAAATGAAAGGCTGGAAGCGCTCGATGGATTATGACGAAACTGGACTTCCATTTGTTTTACCATCGCCAAACATGCCGACAGTTTCAACATCATTTATTTATCCAGCGACTGGTCTAATTGAAGGAACAAATCTATCAGAAGGACGCGGAACAACCAAGCCATTTGAACTGATTGGCGCACCATATATCAACAGTACAGACCTTGCAGCAAAATTAAACTCACTGGGTCTACCAGGTGTGAAATTCAGAGCTGCATCCTTTACACCGACATTCTCAAAACATGTCGGAAAACTCAGCCATGGAGTTGAAATCTATGTAACAGACCGTGAAAAATTAGATGCGGTCTCAACAGGTCTTCACATCATTAAAACGATTCATGATATGTACCCGAATGATTTCCAATTTCTTTCAACCAACTTCTTTGATAAATTGATCGGAAACGACTGGATCAGACCAATGATTCTTGAAGGAGCATCCATTACAGACATCATGGATAAATATCAGAAGGAACTGGATGAATTTAAGAAGGTTAGGAAAGAGTATTTGATGTATAAGTAATTAAGTAAGGGGATGAAATCAATTTGATTTCATCCTTTTTTCAATTGCCTATCTATGAAACTATGATTGCTATTTGGAACAAATTTGTAATAGTAAGCACGGCTACTAAAGGGGAAAAGGTATTTAATAGTAATAGTGGACTAATAAATACAATATGCACCCTAGTTTATTAATAATGTAATGGGGGCTGCTAACCACAATCTTGTCCCATTGATGTACCCCCGATTAATTCAGTAGCATCTCCACCTTGTAAATTGAAATGAATCATTGCCCAAATATCCACTGCGAACAGAATGAAAACAAGTGCTGCCATCCATTTTTGTTGAACTGAAGAAAGTAAATAAGTTTCAGTTTCGGAATCGCTTTCAACAGTTTCTACTTTTAGAAGTCCTTTTTTCATGTCTCGTTTTAAAAAGTAGAATGCTGTTACAGTTGTCACGACACCCATAACAATAATTAATGGAACACTTGCTGAAATGACCTCAGAAACAGGTATACCAGCTGCATCTGCAGTTAATTTTGGTGCACCTTGAATGACAAAATCACTTGAAAGTGCAATACCATGACCGAATAAGTTCATCGCCATTGCAACACCTAAAGCAGGTAATCCAACACGAAGCGCAACTGGAAGTAACACTGCCCCAATCAAAGCTACTGCAGGAGATGGCCAGAAAAACCATGAAACAACCATCATCACAATTCCTATTGTCCAGTATGCGAGTGAGGCGTTTTTCATCACCTTTGTAAATGGACTAATGAGCGCTTGATGGACTCCACTTTCTGTTAATGCTTTACTCATGGAAACGATGATCGAAATAACTAGAATCGTAGAAAGTAATTCGGTTATTGCGTATATGAAACTTGAAAACAAGATACTGACTGAACTAGTAAGTGATTCTGTAGCGACAAGACCTAGAAGGAAAATCCCAGCTAGACAGACTAAACTAGTGTCTCGTCTTAAGATTAAAAACAAGATAATAATTCCTATGAATGTTACATAAAGCCAGTGTATGGCTGTTAAATCGACATGCATTTAATTTCACCCTTTTATGGCTAAAGATATTGAATAGTAATATATGCATTTGCCTAGGGAAAGGTGATCGTATTGATATGTTCAATAATTTTTATATGAATATACTAGAACATTGAATCACAGATTTTCCTATATCTTAGGTTGAAGTTGGAAATACTAGTAGACCAGTATCTCGTCCTGGTATTAAATTCCTTTACTCCTTAATATTTGTGAAATTTTGCTAACAGTACAAATAAGTAAGTGTCAATTCGACCAAGACCACGGTATCATAAAGTGAATATGAGTTAATTTATTAAACGATGAAAAACTCACAAATGTTGATATATCAGTGTTTGTGGTTTTTTTTGTGGGGAAACGGATGGGAAGGGTAGGTTTTAAATTCATTTTACACATTTTTTACACAAGAAAATATCTTGGGATTGTGGATGAAATAGAGTTAGCAAACTCTAAAGAATGAGATTAATTGAAAGTAATGGTGGTGTCGAATTGGTCAGGGGAAACGATTTTAATGTGGATGTCTATAGATATAGGCACAAAGACAATGACAGGAAGTTTTGCTGAAACGAGCATTCAAATGTATGATGTAAAAAATATCCACAATTAATATTTTCCGCTATAATATCAGTGAAGGCGTTCACTGTGGGAAGTAGGCAGTATCTATCCGAAAACTCTTCCACTGGCGAACTTCGAATGGATATTTTTTGTTTTTAGTTATATATGTTATATTTTCATTTTTTTGGGTGGCAAGGTAGTCTTATACTGACGTAGAACTGCTATAGTTATTAGCTGGTGACATTGAATAAAAACATGAGTTATGCAAAGATAGTTTACGACAGTTAATCCATTAATGAAGTTTGATAAACATAAAAGTTATAGAGGAGGATTTTTATGGGGAGCACGTTTAAATCCAATGATACTCCAGTTTCTGAAATATTACGTTTCATAGAAAAAGGTATAATTCAATTACCTGATTTCCAACGAGGTTGGGTTTGGGATGACAATTATTCAATTTGATATATAAATTGTATGGTGATCAAATATTGATTGGAAATAGGAGGAAGATTCTATTTTTAAGAAACAAATTTCAGTGACTACCTGCCATATAGCATTATCAACTTAGTCTTTGGGGTCTAAGGCCAGTTGGCCAGTGTGCCTGACCCTCAGTATATTAAAGTTATTATTGTTTTGGGAACTGGCACCATATCATATAATTACCTCTCATAAATTCGATAAAATACTTTATGATAGAATAGAAGAAGAAGAGGCGATATGGAAACAACGAAAGGTCAGAATACTTTTAATCTATATCTCAAAATATAATAGTTAAAAACGAAATAGGTTTTTGAAATACTTCCTGGGTCTTGACTTATATAAATATGTTATTAATACGATAGAAGCCAATAATGATTTTCAAAAATCGTTTTATATAAAATATAATTTAGAGAATATATTAACCGAAAGTAGTGGCAAAGAAAGGAGGACACTAAGTTTGGAAGAAGCAATAATTAAATCTAAGCTTCGTGTTCAAAAGCATGGAGAAGTATTTACCCCTAAAAATATAGTAAATAAAATGCTAAATGTACCAGAAATAAAAGAGGCTTGTGAAAATTTAACAGCAACGTTCTTAGAACCGTCAGCTGGTGAAGGTGCTTTTCTTGTAGAAATTCTTGAGCGAAAACTAAAAATGGTAACTGAAAAATATAATAATGATTTAACTACATATGAAAGTTATTCCTTAGTTGCCTTAACGACACTTTATGGAATTGAATTATTAGAAGATAATGCACAAACATGTGTGATGAATATGTTTCAACTGTATTATGATAACTATAAAGAACAAGTTCAACACCATAATGGTACAGTAATGAAAAAGGTGTTAGATAGTGCTAAAGAAATCATTTCATCAAATATCAGTCAGGGGAATTTTTTAACGAGGAAAGCGGTAGATGGTAAACCTTTAGTGTTCAGTAAATGGTCTCCAGTTAATATGAGGAAAACAACTAAAAACATTAAAATACAACGAACAGAATATACCTTAGACGAGATATATGAAAGCGTAGAAAAAGAACCTGGAATGACTATTAGCAGAGCAGAACATCGACATCGGCAATTAGATATATTTGATCTACTAGAGATAGATGATATTGATGATGAAATTCAAAAAGAAATGCGGTATATTCCAGTTAATATAATCGATGTTTATAAAGAGGAAATGGAGGAAGTATGATGGATAAAACAATTATTAAACCTTTTTATGAAATTCAATATAAAGTGTATGGTTACACTTTACCTGAAGTTCCCAACCATAACGGCTATGTAAAAATAGGCGATACTACACGTGAAGCTGTAACAAGAATCTTTGAACAGGTAGGTACAGCAGGTTTAAATCCTGAAATTATATTTGAAAAAATGGCCCGAAAATCCGATGGTGAATGGTTTCGAGATAAAGATTTACATAAATTCCTGATTTTGAATGGGGTCAATAAGAAAGATTTTAATGGCCGTGCTGATGAGTGGTTCTATTTCAATGGAACACCAGAAAAGGCTATAGAACTAACAGATAAGTTTATTAATCTTGATTATGATGAGAGCCAAATTGATGGTAAGCATACAAGCTATATCTTACGAAATGAACAACAACAAGCTGTTGAGAAAACATATGAGTATTTTCAATGTGGTCAAGAACCAAGAGAATTCTTGTGGAATGCAAAACCGCGTTTTGGAAAGACTTTATCAACCTATGATTTTATAAGAAATTTAAAAGCAACGAATATTTTAATCGTAACAAATCGACCAGCGATTGCAAATTCATGGTTTGATGATTATCATAAATTCATTGCATGGCAAGAACCACATTTGAAATTTGTTTCAGAAACAGATGCATTGAACGGAAAAGCAATGACTAGAACACAGTATTTAGATTATCTAGATAATACATCTTATCCTAATCCTTCACAGATTACTTTTATTTCCTTGCAAGACTTAAAAGGAGCAAAGTTTGCTGGGGGTAAGTATGAAAAATTAGAATGGGTAGCTGGCTTAAATTGGGATTTGTTAGTTATTGATGAAGCCCATGAAGGTATTGATACACGAAAGACAGATATAGCATTTAGCCAAATAAAAAGAAACTTTACTCTTCATTTATCTGGTACTCCATTTAAAGCATTAGCAAATAACAAGTTTTCTGAAGAGCAAATATTTAATTGGTCTTATATTGATGAGCAAGAGGCTAAAAAAATATGGGATCCAACGATTAGTAGCAACCCTTACGAAAGTTTGCCAACTTTAAATCTTTTTACTTATCAAATGAGTAAAATGATAGAAGCAGAAGTGTCTGAAGGGATAACATTAGGTGAGGAAAAAAACGTTGATTATGCTTTTGATTTAAATGAATTTTTTAGAGTGAAGGAAAATGGCAGTTTTGAATACGAAGAAAGTGTAGTACGTTTTTTAGACAATCTTTCAATAGGAAAATTTCCATTTTCTAAAAATCAATATCGTAATGAACTAAATCATACGTTTTGGCTACTCCCACGTGTAAATGCAGCGAAGGCACTCGAGAAAATATTAAATGCTCATCCAACATTTAAAGATTATAAGGTGATACTTGCATCAGGAGATGGGGTTAGTTTACATGATGGTGTAGAAGCTGAAGCGCTTGACTTCAAAGAGAACACGAAGAGTTTTGATAAAGTAAGAAGTGCGATTGAAAAGTATGATAAAACGATAACCTTATCAGTGGGGCAACTCACAACAGGTGTAACGATTCGTGAATGGACAGCTGTATTAATGTTAAATAATATTGAGTCTCCTAGTTTATACTTTCAAGCTGCTTTTAGGGCACAAAATCCATACGAATTTGAAAAGGATGGAAAGTTATATAGAAAAGAGAATGCTTATATATTTGATTTTTCACCTGATAGAACATTAAGGCTTTATGATGATTTTGCTAATAATTTATCTGGAAGCGGTTATAAAACAGCAGTTGAAAGAAAAAATAAGATTAAAAAGTTATTAAATTTCTTCCCAGTTATTGCTGAAGATGAAGATGGTTCAATGCATGAAATCAACGCCTCTGAAGTGTTAACAATTCCTACAAGAATCACATCGAAAGAAGTCGTGAAAAGAGGCTTTATGAGCAATTTATTATTTGCTAATATATCAGGTATCTTTTCGGGAGATTCACCATTTAAAGAGATTTTAGATAAAATCCCACCAGAGAAGAATAAAAGATTGGATATACGGAGAGAAATATCTGTCAAAGATCCACATTTAAATGACGATGGTGAAATAGAAATACCAAAGGAAGTAGTGATAGGTAAATCAAAGGAACTCTTTGGTGAAAAGATATATAAAACAATAGAAGTTGTTGATGAAGTATTATCTTCATTAGATGAAGCTAAAGAAAAGCAAAAAGAATCTTTTAAAAATTTAGCTAAAGATATAACNNAAACAGATAAATTAAAGGAATCAGTAAATACTGCTATCGAAGATATTATAACTGAAAAGAGTTTAACTTTTAGTAATAAAGTAAAAGAATTAGAAAAAGAATATGAAATCAAAAAACAAGAAGCTGAAACAATAAAGGATGAGAGTGTATTAAAGGCAGTAACTCAACAATATGAAAAAGAGAAAAAGAAAATTGAAGAGTCTTTTGCAGAAGAAGTTAACAATGGAGTAGAAACAACAATCAATACTGTTGTGGAAGAACAAATAGAAAAAGTAGAAGAAAAGAAAAAGAAAACAACAGAAGATGATGTTCGAGATCATTTACGAGGATTTGCACGAACAATCCCAGCGTTCTTAATGGCATACGGGGATGATTATACTAAATTAGCAAATTTTGAAGAGAATATTAATGAAGAAACGTTTGAAGATTTAACGAGTATAACTATAAATGAATTTAAGCAGCTTCGTGATGGATTTGAGTATGTTAATGATAAAGGTGATAAAAAAGTAGTTCCTGGTTTATTCAATGAGGTAGTTTTTAATGCTAGTATCCAAGAGTTTTTAGATACTAAAAAGCGTTTGGCAAATTATTTTGAAGATTTGCAAGAGGATATTTTTGATTATATTCCTCCGCAAAAAACTAATCAAATTTTTACTCCAAAAAGAGTAGTTAAAAACATGATCAATTTTTTAGAAGAAGAAAATCCAGGTATATTTTCTGTTAAAACAAAAAAATTTGCTGACTTTTATGTAAAAAGTGGTTTGTATATTACAGAGATAGTCAAGAAACTAAATGATGGATTGAAAGAACAAATTCCAAATCAACAGGAACGTATAAAATGGATTCTAGAAAATCAAGTATATGCATGTGCACCAAACAACATTATTTATAATAT
>NZ_JBALMS010000075.1:0-14211 GCF_036962205.1 Bacillus sp. JJ664
ATATAATATAATTATATTTCAAATATTAAAAATTTACATTCAATTTAAGGGGGAGCAACATTTGAGCAACAAGATCGAACGCTTACAAATAAATTTTAAAACACTTGAACAATTTCAGCAATTTTCTGGTTATGGATTACAAGAACTTTCTATGTTGGAAGATCTTGAATCAAATTTAATCGATAATGAGTTCCAATCACCATTTTATGGTATTTATTTAGGCAAAGCTCTTATTGCTCGTATGAGCTTGTACACGCATAAAAGTGAAAACGAAGAAATAATCGAGATTAACAAAATGGAAGTACTTCCTTATTATCAAAAAAATGGTTATGGAAAAGAATTAGTCGCTTATGCTAAATCATTTAACAAACCAATCAAAACGATTCCAAGAGCAAATTCAAATGAATTTTGGAAGAAGCAAGGTTTCACTGAAACCGACTCAGAGTTTGTCATTTGGCAACCGAAATAACCATTTAAAAAAACTCAACACCTCAATGAAGAGATGTTGAGTTTTTTTATTCTTTTTTAGATTTCACTTTTTTATCAGGTGTTCCACTCGAAACATTTACAAATTTTCGTTTTTGGTCAATAAATTCAAATAAATTTTCATACTCGCTTTCAAGCTCTTTAACTTTTTCAAGCAATTGTTGTCTTTCAACTTTTAGTTGATCATTTTCTTGTTTTGAAATTAATAACCTCTTTTCGAGGGATTGAATTTCTCTAACTGGAAGCGACTCTACTTTTTGCTTTACAGTTTCTAAAAATTGAAACACAGCTTCAAATGATACTTCAAGATCGCCTTCACTTGAAACTACTTCAGTTAATTCTATTTCAGTTTGCACTTCAGGCACTTCATCATTTAATTCATTTTTATCAGTCGATTGTTTTTTACTATTTACTTTCGCATTTTCAATTTCTTCCTTATAAAACTTTCGGACGAAAGAATTCCAACGATAGCCACAAGCAGCTGCTGTTCTCGATAAACTTCCAGCTACAATTTTAAATGCTGTTAATTGAGTTGACCCTTCATTTATCGATTTTAAAACTACTTCAGCTAAGTAGTTATCCTCCTCTTTTGTCCATGCATCCTGGCGATTTGCAACCATTTGCAATCCCCTCCAATTTCTTATGCAATAAGCAGATTTTACTATAATTCATATGCAAAAAAATATAAAGGTAGAAGATTACTTTTCCAATTTTTTTGTAAATTGTTCAATATTTTTTATATGTTCCTCTGAAAACCATAACGGAAGAGCTGAAATAACTTCTTCTTCCATACGAGTTTTTAAACGTTCCTGAACCCATTTTCGAGTAACTATTTTTTTATTTTGATGGTGTATATGCGTTGGAATACTTTTAGCTAAGCTAATAAAGCTTTCATTATGTAGCGATATAAAATCCCTACATAATTCATGGATAAACCCAAGTTTTTTCGCTTGAAATGCAGTATATATGTTAGAGGAAGATAATAGAGTAATCCATTCTTGATGATTCATTTTCTCTCGCAATATGGTCCCACCACCCCATGAAGTAGGGATTCCCATTTGACCTTGAATAAAGCCTATTTTGGCATTATGGTTCGCAAAGCGAAAATCGAATGCACTTGCTAATTCACAACCACCGCCTAATGCAAAACCATTAATATAACAAATCGAAATCTGAGGTAGCATTGCTATTCGATAAATCACTTCACACATTTTTAAACAATATGCTTCTAACCCCTTACGATCATCTTTAAATTTTTGAATTGTTTTTAAGTCCCCACCAGTACAAAAATATTTTAATCCTTCACCGGTTAATATAACTAACTTACTATCTGATTTATAATGAATGTCGTAAATGATGTCTAATAGTTTATCGACCATCGTTTCGTCTATGCAATTTCCACTATTTGGTCTATTTAAAAAGATATAATCTATTTTATCCCGTTGATATGTAATAACTTCAGACAATTACATCCCTCTCTCTAATTACCGATTATTCTCCCTAGTACACTATACGTTTTACATACGGTAAGTAGTATAAAAAGATGAAGGTAAGAGATCGAAACTTTGAAGAAACAGAATGTTATGGCAGCATTGTGGGAGAGGTAATATGTGCGGGTATCGGAGTTTAAGGAGAAAAGGAAAAAGCACATAGTTTCCTATGTGCTTTAAATGACTAGCTTATTTGCTAAGTACTTGTTTTCCTTTGTAGTGTCCGCATGATTTACATACGCGGTGTGCTAATGTTAATTCACTACAGTTTGGGCATTCAACCATTCCAGGTACCGCTAATTTAAAATGCGTACGACGCTTTCTTTTTACAGTTTTGGACGTTCTTCTTGCAGGTACTGCCATTGATCCCACCTCCTTAAAGTGAGTTTTAGTTATGAAGCCGGTAATCCGGTACTTCTCAATTATCTTTTTTGTCAAAAAATTTTGCTAATCCAGCAAGTCGAGGGTCAATTTTTTGCTCTTTTTCAACGTGTTCCTTAACTTCCCAATCTGTACCAGATGTCGGAGCTGTCTCCTTGCCTTCAGTATCCTCAGCAAAAACTTGCAAAGGAATTTCAGCTAAGATAATCTCTTCAATCACAGGAGTTAAGTCTAACACATCACCCTCTAGGATGTGAAAATTCTCATCTTCACTTTTCCATTCAGATGTTGTAAAAAACGTTTCTGTTGTGGTAATCGACAAAGGATATTTTACATCAACTAATGTTCTTACACAAGGTAAAATTAAATATCCAGTTATTGTTAAATGAAACGTATATCGGTTCGTTCCAAAATCAACTCGTCCAGTCACTTTAATCGGTGAAACCTCACGAATTTCCTCATTACGTTCCTTCAATTGACTTACATCAATTGTCTCATCTAAATTTAAACCTTTATGTCTTAATTTTTGTAATTGGTGCACTGACCATTTCATAAATAACCACCTCAAGGCAACAATGAAAATTATATAATCCTTATAATCATTTGTCAATATTTTTTCTTTACACTAAGAAAAGCGGTTGGAGTTCGCTCAAAACCAAGTAAAACCAAAACGAATACGTTCCAATAAGCTAGTCTTCCCATATTAATCATTCTTTACATAGGAAAATATGTAACTTATCTAATATATTATTTTCAACAAGAAATTACAATACAATTCACCTTAAGTTGCGAATTATTTCTAGATACTGTTATTCTATATGTATAATTTCAGATATTTTGTAAATATTGGAGGTGTTTTTCATGAAATCGGTTGGTGTGATCGTCGAATATAATCCTCTTCATAATGGACATGTCTACCATTTATCACAGTCAAAACAGTCTACTAATGCTGATGTTGTTATTGCGGTGATGAGTGGTCAATTTTTACAAAGAGGCGAACCGGCTGTTGTTCCAAAGCACGTTAGAGCAAAACTTGCATTACAAGCTGGTGCAGATCTTGTCATCGAACTCCCTTATAGTTACTCTACGCAACATGCAACTCTTTTTGCAAAAGGCGCGATTTCAATTTTAGATTCCTTGAATTGCGATTCTGTTTGTTTTGGTAGTGAAGAAGGTAAAATTGAATCATTTTATGAATTGATTGATCAAAAGAAACAGCTTACTAGCTCAATTAATACGAGCATTCGCTCGTTACTTGATAAAGGAATGAGTTACCCTTCAGCGTACAGTACTGCATTACAAACAAATTTGGAAACCTCAAAACTAGATGTTTCCTTACCAAACAATATTTTAGGTATCCATTACTTGGAATCGATCGAGCATTTTTCCAGTCAGATGCAGGGCACAACGATAAAAAGGATTGCTGCAAATTATCATGATGAAGAAGCAAACCACCAAAGTATTGCAAGTGCAACTGCAATTCGTAAAATATTAAAACAAGAGGATGATTCAATTTCAAACTTTGTTCCAAGCTTTACGAAAAACGCAATTGAAACATACATAAGTGAAAATGAAATCTTACATTCTTGGAATGAATATCTTCCATTTTTAAAATATCGATTAATGACAACGAAACTTGAAGACTTATCTCTGATTTATGAAGCTGTTGAGGGTTTAGAAAGAAGAGTAGTTGATGCGATTTTAAAATGTTCAAGCTTTGAAGACTTGATGCCAACAATCAAAACAAAAAGATATACCTGGACTCGAATCCAAAGATTATTAACTCATTTGTTAACAAATACCTCTAAAAAAGAAATGAAATCTATATTGGAAGCTGATCGAGTTCCGTATATACGCTTATTAGGAATGTCTCAAAAAGGCAAAGCTTATTTGAATGTAAATAAAAAACAAATCGAACTACCAATTTATACAACCATCAATCAAGAAAACCAAAATGCTTTAAGTACAGACTTAAAGGCTACACATGCGTATGCATCTATTCTATCAATAAAAAATCAACAAAAACTAATTCGTACTGAATATGCACTTTACCCATTTATTTACGATGAAAATTTAGGTAAATTTAGTAGGGAATAATGAATAATGATATAAAAACAAAAAAACTGTTTATGACATTCTTACCAAACAACGATTTGTTTGATGAATTCAAAAACAGTTTTTTTATTATGAACTAGTCTTTAATTTTTTCAAGTATTCTATTGCGTCCGCATATGTGTTCACTGGAACAATTTTCATTTTTACATTGTGCTCTTTAGCTGTTTTAACGGCCTCTTTATAATTTGAATTTCTTTTCCCATTTTCATTCGGTGCAAAAAAGATTTCCGCCCCTGCTTTAGACGCAGCAATGATTTTTTGAGCTATACCACCAATCGGACCTACTACTCCCTCTGTATCTAGCGTTCCTGTACCAGCAATTTCATGTCCTTTTGCTAAATTTTCTTCACTTAATTGATCATATATTTCTAAAGCAAACATTAGTCCCGCTGAAGGTCCACCAATTTCTTCGGAGTCTATTTCAACCTTGGGATTGGTACTTAGTTTTATATTCTCTACAATTGAAACGCCAATGCCAGACCGCTTTGGTTCATCCTTAAACGGTTTAGAAGTAATGCTAACGTTTTTACTTTTACCATTTCGAATAATAGTCAGTTGAAAGTTCGTCCCTGGAGAAAATGATGAGATTGTTTTTGTAAAATCATCAACTGAATGGATCTCCTTTTCTCCCACTTTTGTAACGATATCTCCTAACTTCATCGCCTTAGAAGCTGGCATGTCTTTTAGCACTGAAATAATGACAACTCCAGTTTTGTTAATTTGATAAGGTTTGCCAGCTTCTTTATAAGCATTTACGATTGCTGCTTGTTTTGATTCTTCCATATATCGTAATTGTCGAAATTGATAATCATCATTACTTTCACCTTCACTTAAAATCTCTTTTTCTTTGTATAGATGATGAACAGAATTTGTATAAGTACCGATATATGAATAAATATTTGCCTTACTCATCGAGACAGTCGTTAACATAAAATCCCCGTCATCTTTTTTTGCCCCTTCAACATTTACATATGGACCTAATGGCTCGGCTAAGCCAGGTTTTGTCACATAATATGGTAGTGGGATAAAAACTAATAGTATCATGACAATTCCTAGTACTAATAAGACATTAAGTATCTTGATCCTTTTCTCCACTATATTTCTCCTTCCACTGTTCGATCTGATGAATGATTTCTGGTATCATTTTTTCTGTTTCTAATTCTCCTGTTTGTATAATATTTTCTAAGTCAGTAAAGTTCCTTGAATTAAAATGATCTAGATTTGGTCGAATCATAATATTTGAAACTGTTTCTCTGTTTCTAACAAGTTCGTGCTGCATAATTTCAATACTTTGCATAATGACATCGTAAATTGTTGATACTTCTCCACTTACTTTTATAGGTGATACATCAACACCAATAATAAAATCCGCTCCCATATCTTTCACGACTGATACAGGGATTCGATCAATCACACCGCCATCAACTAAAAGTCTGCCATTCCATGGTTCTGGAACAAATATACCTGGAATAGAAATACTCCCTCTTACAGCAGTAGCAATATCTCCTTCTCTAAAGATAATTTTTTCTCCAGTTAACAAGTCAGTTGCGATGACTGCGATTGGTACATCTAAATCTTCAATTTTCCTACCGTAAGATAATGCTTTGATTAGTTCTTTTGCCCGATTACCGGAAATTAATCCCATTTTAGGTACAACATAATCAATATAGTACTTTGATTTAAAGACTTTCGCAATTTTATAGAGTCTATCTATATTAGAACCTGCTCCATACAAAACTGCTACAAGTGCACCCATACTACTTCCGGCTATATAATCTATGGGGATATTATGCTTTTTTAACACGGATATTACACCAATATGTGCAAAACCTCTTGCACCACCTGACCCTAGCGCTAAACCAATTTTCGGCTTCAATTTATTCCCCTCCATATAAACTAAATTGGTCTAAAATCGTGTTCATTTAACGTATATTGAATAGTACAAGTTTTCTTTTCAATCCATATATTAATAACATATTTTCTATTCATTCAATTTACGACAATATAAGATGATTCAAATTTTTGTTCCAATCCTTTGTTGGAGGTTTGTTCGTGAAAAAAAATTATTTTATTACGCTACTTATTTTTATAACGCTAATTACGCTAACCGCGACCATTATTCTTTACCCAGATGTTGCATTTAAAGGGTCAACTAGGGGGTTAGAAATGTGGTGGGGAATCGTCTTTCCCTCTTTGCTACCTTTTTTTATTTTAAGTGAGCTATTAATCTGTTTTGGGATCGTACAATTTATTGGCGTATTTTTAGAACCCGTCATGAGGCCTTTGTTTAGAGTTCCAGGAGTTGGAGCTTTTGTTTGGGCGATGGGGATGGCTTCAGGATTTCCATCCGGAGCTAAGCTTTCTGCTAAATTATACAAAGATGGGGAGTTAACAAAATTAGAAGCTGAAAGACTAAATTCATTTACGAACTCTTCTAATCCATTATTTATTTTCGTCGCAATATCAGTAGGATTTTTTCATAATGTAAATATCGGAATTGTTTTGGCTGCTAGTCATTACCTATCAAACGCTCTTGTTGGCCTGCTAATGCGGTTTTATGGCAAAAACCAACCCAACTATTCTAGACGAGAAAAAAACCCTTCAAATCGAATTAAACGCGCTTTTACAGTACTACATGAAAAAAGAATGAAAGAAAAAAGACCAATTGGTAAGATTTTAGGAGATGCGATCGCCTCTTCCATCCAAACTTTACTCATGATAGGTGGATTTATTATCGTATTTTCTGTTTTGAACATGCTTTTGATCGAAGTTGGTTTCATAAAACAAGTCGGAAAAATCATTTCATTTTTCATTTCAAAGACAGATATCCATCAAGACCTATCCACCCCTTTTGTTTCTGGATTATTTGAAATCACCTTAGGATCAAAATTAGTGAGTGATGTTGCCAATAGTACATTATTACAACAAGTTGCTTTAACAAGCTTTATATTGGGCTTTGGTGGCTTCTCGATTCAAGCACAAGTCGCAAGTATTATTTCGGAAGTAAAAATGAGTATGAAGCCGTATATGATTGGTCGTTTACTACAATCAGTTATTGCCCCTATACTTGCTGTACTACTTTGGAAACCTTTATATGTCGATCGCTTGGCGAGCTGGTCGAACCACAAAACAATAACAGTTATCAATAACTTTACAGAACAACATTTTCAGATAGATTCAATTTTTGTGATTGGTCCAATCATTACATTGACCGCTTTATATATTTACGTGCTCATCATCATTTATCGAATATATATACAAAAAAAGAAACCTCAGTTTTAAACTTGAGGTTTCTTAAATTTATTTTCTAACGCAATATTGACACATTCAGGAACTAAATCTTTTACATTCCCACCATATTTAGCAACTTCTTTTACAATTGAAGAACTTAAGAAAGAATATTGATTGTTCGTCATCACAAAAAATGTATCGATTTCATCTACTAATTTTTTATTCATTGCAGTAATCTGCATCTCATATTCAAAATCTGAGACTGCTCTCAGTCCTCTTAAAATGGCAGAAGCATCAATTGATTTTGCGTAATCCATTAATAACCCACTAAATGAATCTACTGATACATTCGGTATGGATTTAGTCGCTTCAGAAATTAACGTTGTTCGTTCTTCTAATGAAAACAGCGAATTTTTTGCTGAATTATTTAATACGACAACAATTACTTCATCAAACACCCTAGCCCCACGTTTAATAATATCAAGATGTCCTAATGTGATTGGATCAAAGCTACCAGGACAAACTGCAATACGTTTCATGTTGTACCCCCTTATATTTCTCCCTTAATTTTATGATACACAGAAACGCCACAAATTCCATATTTTTCTGCTTTTGTTCTGACAAATCGACCGATATTTCCCGGTAATTCTACATCAGTCGCATGTTCTACTAGAATTGTACCATCATTAGATAACATTTCTTTCTCATCAAATGTTTCGATCAATGAAACAATTTGCTGCTTTTTATAAGGGGGATCTAATATGATTAAATCAAATTGTATTTCTCTTTTTATGATTGCTTTGACTGCACGCTCTGCATCATTTCGATATACTTCTGCTGATGTTGAAAGTTTACACGTCTCTAAATTTTCTTTAATCGTCTTGATAGCTTTCATTTCTCGGTCTACAATGATTGCTTTATCCATACCTCTACTTAAAGCCTCTATCGAGAGTCCACCGCTACCTCCAAATAAATCAAGAACAGTACCGCCTTCAAAATAAGGGCCAATTATATTAAACATGGCTTCTTTTACTTTATCTGTTGTTGGTCGTGTACTTGTACCTGGAACAGCTTTTAAACTCAAACCTTTACATTTCCCTGAAACTACTCTCATTATTTACACCTACTATATTTATCAATTCTCAAAATATCCTATCATAAATTTCTACAAACAAAAACAATTCTTTCCATATTCTTCTTCTAATGTATAAAATCATTCTCTTTGGTTATAACTATTTTTAACAACATCTCAGTTGATGTTGTTGCCAACCGCGGAGAAGACTTACGTTTCCCCATAAGTTCTTCCTCCGGTTTCTCCTCTCCCTTTGCCTTCTTTTAAGTGATGTCACTTTAATAAGAGGGGCCCTGCGAATGCGGGGTTTTTTTTTATGCCTGATTCCTGTAAAATAAGTGATGCATATCCAATGTAATACAGATATTTAAGGGGGATTCATCATGATCCAACGCATGATTGAAATAGGAGAAGGTTACTCCGATTTATATGAATTATTTGAAATAGCTAAATCTCAGAAAGATAGAGTAAAATTTTTACTTAAGTTAACATCTGAAAATAATAATCAAAAATGCTGTACGTTCGCAGTTATTTTAAGCCCTACTTCTATTGGCGAATTTCAACCAATATATTATTGCAGAGAAGGTATTACGCTAAAAGAGAATTCAATTTCGAAAAGAGAAGAACTATTTGAAGAACTAGCTGTAACATTAAATAAAGAAATCATTACGTTACATATTAGGCATTCAAGTTCCTTCCATGCAATAGAATTATATCAACAATATCTAATTGGCATTTTAAGACTTAATCATTTTATCCCACCAATGAAGTAAAATGATTTAAATTCATTAAAAAACGATTGAACGGTGTTTAATTTAGAAGTAATTTCCTAAATTAAGTTTACCATTCAATCGTTTTTAATCAATTTGATAGTCATATTCCTTTTCTTTTGCATGATCTGGCTTCGCATTTTCATACTCAGTTTTGATAAAAGGTTTATATGATAATTCGATTCTTTTTACAAAATGAAATTTCTTCAATCTCTCTATTGTTCGTTCAATATCATCCATATTGCAGTATAAGACAACATATTTCAAACGTTTAGAAACAAAGTGAATATTTCCAAATTTACGTAACATTTTTGCTTGCTTTAATGACTGTAAATAAATGATAATACCTTGTCTTTGCACAAACATATAACTTTCTCCTTTAAAAATCCGTTAGAAATAGAATATCATATCCCAATTTTCTTTTGCAATGAAACTTTCATAATTCATTCGTATGAAAGGGTTGAATTAAGATGCTAGATGATATTTGGGAACATTTTCTTTTATGTATATCTTCAAATGATGAAGTAAAAGAAGCTTCTAATAAATTAATTTGTGGCGTTATATTTTTATCTATTCAACCACTAGTCCCCCAAAAAAGCGAGGCATTTATTAAAAACATCATTTTAACATGTTCTAAACAGTATACATCACAATATAAGTTAATTTATCGAATTGAATTTGTCCGTTCCGAACAGAATACCTTGATCTTTAGACATCGTTTTTACGTTCCCAATCAAAAAATGTTTTGTTGTGGAAATGAATGTGTAAACTGTACTAGATTCCGAAAATCATTGTAATTGGCTATTTTCGGATACATTGTTACGACTTAAGAATACATTTGCATGACAACTCCAGGATGCTCTCTTTCTGTGGTGCCTAAGCTCTACATGCTCATCTTTCCTACATTTCCCACAGGAGTTTCGCACTTTACATTGTAATCAACTTCTGACAATTTCCTTTAAAATCCCAAAAGTAGCAATCATTTAGAAAATAGCTTTAATAAAAAAGAAGACTCACTATTCATTAATGAGTCATTCTTACAGTTTATATTACTTTGTTTTACAACCACATTTACCGCCTGTACCGCATCCGCCTGTACTACAGCCTCCACCAGTATTAACAAAGAATGGATTGCCAGCTGGAACTTTTACTGAAGGTGAAACTGATTGAGCAATTAAGAAGCTTGTCTCATCTAATAGCAACTGAATTGCATCTTCCGCTTGTTTAAAAGCAGCAACCGTTTCATTCAATTGTAATTCTCTTTTGACTTCACTCATATTTTTACGAATTTCTTTATAATCGGGATGGTACTTTCCAAAACGTTGAACATCCTCATATAAGTCTTTCGTCTTTGTAAAGCGTTGGATTACGTCCTGTGCGGTTTTGTCATTATTTAAGGCTATATATGAAGCTCTATACTGATCTGCAACGTCAGATTGTACGATCATAGAAGCAATTTCTTCTGATACTGTCATAAGTTGCAAGGTTTCAATTGTTGCGTACATTTCCTTACACCTCCAAGTATAAACTATACCATAAATAATTCGTAAAATAAAAGTACATGCTTAGCTATTTATATGTTCTGATACATTAAATGCATTTATCTTCCAGTTACCATCTTTATATTCAATATAATTCGCACATGCATTTTTTAAAACAGTTTGAAAAGGAACTTTATTAGAATCAATTGCATGTAAAATTGCCTTAATAGTATGTGAATGCGCAACGATCACAATTCTTTTACCTTTATGAATTTCAGCAATATCTTGGAGTGCATGAAAAGCTCGGTTGATTAGAAGCTCATTTGTCTCCATTCCAACTACATTGTCATGATAGATATGATCATGAAATTCAGATACAGGTTTTCCACTAGCCTCACCAAATTCTCTTTCTACAAATCGAGCATCTTCAATAATTTGATCAATACTAGTAAACTCAGCAATGGCCATTGCAGTTTCTTTTGCTCTAGATAATGGACTTGTTATAATTGTGTCCCACTTTTCTTCACTAAGAAAACGTGCACTATCATACGCCTGCTGTTTTCCAGTCTCATTTAATGGAATATCTTCTCTACCTTGTATAATATGATTAAGATTCCAATCTGTTTGTCCATGTCTAACTAAACAAATTTCTGTCATAACTTTTGCTCCTTTCGAAACTTGTAACCTTAATTGTAGCAAAAAGCTATGACAGTTTGAAATATTATTCATTTTCAGTCGCATCATCAGAATCACTAGTACTACTTTGCTCTTGCTGTTCTTTTAATACTTGAAACATATCAATCATAAATGAAGCCATTTGAACTTGATTTTGTAATTTATCTACACGCTGAGGTATCGTTTTTCCAAAAAACTCTAACGAGGCAAGTCTGAAGTCTTCAACTAATTCAGGATTACGAGTAAGCTTTCTATACCATTTTGGTTGTTGTCTAATAAATTTAATATACTCTTCATCGCTCTGTAGAAAATCTAATACATCTTTTCTCATTTCAACCTCCTTAATCCTGTCTGAAGTTAAAAGGTTGTGTCGTTTGCTTTTCTTCGCGTTGACCAGTTGAAGCCGGGGATTTAAACTGAGAAATTAATTGCTGAATATTATTTAAAGTTGAATTTACATTTGATAAATGATCTTGAATTTGATCTGGATCTAAATTCTTAACAAAAGACATTACTTTTCCTACATATCCTTCTTCTGTTTGCTCTTTCTTTTGATCTTTTTTTGATGTTACTTTTCCACTATCTGTTCTATAAGCATTCCATTCATCACTATCTTCACCATATAAATACCATTCTTCAAAAAATTGTTGCCACGTCTTATTCCCTTTTTTGACTTCATCTCTTAGTTTAGGATGCTCTTTGACAAATTCCCTGAATTGTTCGATAGATGGACGGTTATGATTATTTCTCATACATCTCACTCCAATTAAAAGCATTTACTACAAAATTATGTATGAAGAATAATTTCGTGCTTGTATGGAAATAAAAAAACCAAGCACATAACGAAACGTTACAGCTTGATTTTTTATTATTTAATAAAATTTTGAGTGTAATATTTTTTATATGATCCAACTCCAAGTGTGGTGTAATCTTTTTTATACATATTCACTCGGTGACCTTTTGAGTTAATCCAACCATAAACAGAAGCAATTCCATCAACATAATTAGCAGAAATATTTTCTCCAGCTAACCGATATGGGACTTCTGCATCATTTAACCGGTCAGCTAAGCTACCGTACAAAGATGAATGATGATCAAAATAATTGTTCACTACCATATCTTTGCTATGACCTAATGCTACTTTTGCAGCTTCTTTATTCCATTTTAATGTTGATAAATTCATTCTTTTACGGTAAACATTTGTAAGGTTAAAGATTTGTTTTTCTTCTTCTCGATCTATAATTGCTTGTTCGGTTTCATTTAAAGGTTTTGCACTTAATAATTTTCCACTATAGACTAATTCATATGGTCTTTGCTTTACTAGCGTTTCAGGAGAAAGAAATCTTACACCTAATAAACTTCCAGTAAAACGGTCAAAATAAAGTTGAGCATAACTATCATTCACAGCAACAAGTGGTCGTTCATGTAAATCCGTTGTAGATAATTTAAATGTATATTCATTATTTAATAATGAAAAAGATAACTTCTCATGTAAATTTACATTATCAATTGATTCTTCATAATGACTACCTATTAAAAAAGGAGAAACATCAACTTTATTGCCAGCAACATAAACTGTCACTACGGTTCCATTTAAAATACCAAATTGTATGTATTTTGCAGGGTCTTTATCATAAACTAGCCAATCATAATCATATTGAGAAGGAACCTTTCTTGATGGCTTACCGTAGACTTTCATTACATCTTGTTCACTTTTACCGATATATTCTATAACAGAAAAGCTAGCTGCACTTTTCGTATCAGTATGTTCCGTCAAAGGTATTTGAACTTCATCAACTCTTTGAAATTGATTTACATTCGTTAAATTTATAAACCAATCTTTAATTAGTGGACTGAATATAAATACAGTTACAAAACTTATTGTAAAAAAGAAAAGTTTTAAAAGCTTTTCCATTTTTATCTTCCCTTCTCGGTAGTAATCTAATTTATATATATCCATTGTAGCCAAATTATTCAAAAAAATATATAAATTAGTTAAAATACATTTATCAGCTTTTCATTGCTAATTATTGTCATTGATAATATTATATTAGTAGGGATTTTTTCTAAGTAATTTAGGGGGTAATAACATGAAATTTGAAAATACAAATTTAGAAAATCATGTAGTGAATGTAAAATTATTAAATGAAATTATGGAAGAATTAGGTTTTGTCCTTGCAGGTCAATGGGATTACGAGCGTGTAACTTACGATTATAAATTTGAACTTCGCAATGAAATTTACTATCTACGTGTACAAGGTTATTCTGTTGAAGGTCACGTTGAATCTAGCAAAGGTAAAATCCAATTACTTACTCCATTATTAGGTAAGTATTACTACCCACACGGTGTAGAATATGGTGAAGGTGAAAACTTCCCTCAAGCAGTATTAGATAAGAGTGCAGCTCTACTGAAAAAAGCAGAAGAACAAATCGCGCTTGTTAGTAAGTTCATTATTCTATAATTATTAAAAAGAGTGAGTAATAGAAGTACAACTTCTATTACTCACTCT
>NZ_JBALMS010000076.1:0-24927 GCF_036962205.1 Bacillus sp. JJ664
CTTTAATAGTATGTAAAAAGAAGGATTATCCTACTTTTGAATAGAATTATGATGATATATTTTCAGATTTAGTTGTTGATTACTTAGGAAGTGTAATATGAAATACAATCTTAAAGTATATAAAAAAATAAATAATAGTTTAATAAAATTATAGTTAAATGAGGGGTTTACGATGAACATTCATGTTATTGTTGATAGTTCGGCAGATTTACCAGATGAATTGGCACAACAAAATGATATTTCAGTCATTCCTCTGAGAATCTACGATGAATTGGAAAAGGAGTATACTGATCGGATCACTTTAAAACCTACGGAACTATTATCACGAATGAAAAATGGAGAGCGCTTTACGTCTTCCTTACCCTCTTATGATGCAATATACGATGCTTTGATTCGAAATTGTGAAGATGGAAATGCAACAATCTATTTAGCTTGTTCTAGTGATTTATCAGGTACTTATAATTTTGCCCAATTAGTAAAATTAGATATTCTAGAAAAATATCCAAATGCATTAATAGAAATCATTGATACACGTTCGGTTTCATTAGGAATCGGGGTTTTAGTTATTGATTTGCTAAAAAATATGCACAAGGGAGATTCCTTATATGAACTCATTCGAAAATTACATGAAAAGATTCTAAAAATAAATCATATTTTCACACTAGAAGATTTACAGTACCTAATAAGAGGTGGAAGAATAGGAAAATTTGCTGGTTTCTTTGGTGGAATGTTAAATATAAATCCAATCATGGAAGTGGCTGAAGGAAAATTCAAACCATTAGAAAAAGTACGTGGCCGGAAAAAAGCGCTGAATCGAATCATTGAAATTATGAAACTTCGAAAATGTGAACAAGAAGATGAAGCCGTCGGTATTGTTTATGGAGATCAGGATGAGTTGGTAGTGAATTTTATTGAACAATTACAGAAAACAATCGGTAACCAAAAGCTAATAATCAATTCAGTAGGCTCAGCAGTCGGGGTGCACACTGGCCCAAGTGCTTTAGGGATATTCTTTTTATCAAAATAATATTTTACTAATATGTAAAATACTAAATTCTGATAGAAAATTTCATTTACTGTAATCAATGCTCATTTATATTTGAGCATTTTTTTATTATGAAATGTGAAATTTCAATTACCGTAATAAGAAGAATTAATTTAAAACCAAAATAAGTATGCAACACTTTTAGCACCATGTAATAATATAAGGTATAAATTATATGTTAAAGGGGTTCTATGATGAAAGTAAAGATTATTACTGATAGTGCTGCTGATTTAACGAAAGAGCTTTACGAGCAATATGACATCGATGTCATTCCCATTAGAGTATTTGATGAAGAAGCTAATGAATACTTTGATGGAGTAACATTAGAACCAGAGAAGCTTTTAAATGAAATGAAAGAAGGGAAGGTTTTTAAGACATCGTTACCGGCATATGAATCAATTCGTTCTACTTTTGAAAAGTACGCTAAATTAAATATCCCAGTAGTACATCTATCTTTAACTTCTGAACTATCAGGAACCCATCAATCAATGGTTTTAGTAAAAAATGAATTATTAGAAGAATATCCAGAATGGGATATTGATATTATCGATACAAAGTGTGGTGCATTAGGTCAAGGTTTGGTCGTGATTGAGGTAGCCAAAATGGCACAAGAAAATGCAACAAAACATGCGATTATTGATTATGCAATTATGGCTTCTAGACATATGGAACATATTGTAACAGTTGAAGATCTTCAATATTTTGTAAGAGGTGGTCGTGTAAGTAAGTTCCAAGGATTTATAGGTGGCCTTTTAAATATTAAGCCGATTTTACATTTAAAAGACGGCATCCTAACACCAATTGAAAAAGCAAGAGGTACAAAAAAAGCAATGGAACGACTTGTCTCAATTATGGAAGAAAGAGGCAGTGATTTGAAAAATCAATTAATCGGCATTACTCACGGTAATAATATTGAAGGTGCAAACTTGTTGAAGGATATGATTAATCAACGCTATGGTTGCGAGGAATTTGTCATAACAACAATTGGGGCAACAGTCGGCGCGCATGCAGGGCCTGGAACCCTTGCTGTTTTTTTCTTAAATAAAGACTTTGCATGAAACTTTCGTCCAACTATTTGATAAGATGGTAAAGAAAACGAATTCTTTATCATCTTTTTTTATTGACCTGTTTTGGTTAAATTTTGATATATAGATAATTAATAAAAAATCTCATAGGAGTGATTGTATTGAAAGCATACGTATTGAGAGAGACAAATGGTCCAGAGTCATTAAAATTAGAAGATTTTGATCTTGAAACAATCAAACCAAATGAAGTCTGTATTAAACTAAAAGCGGCTTCATTAAATAGACGAGATTTTTATATTACTCATGGTATGTATCCAGGAATGAGTTTACCTTCAATTTTAGGTTCTGATGGAGCAGGAGAAATTGTCGAAGTTGGCGAAGAAGTAAATGAACTATCTGTGGGTGAAGAGGTCATCATAAATCCAAGTCTAAAATGGGGTGAACGAGATGATATTTGTTCAGAGCATTTTAATGTGCTTGGTATGCCTCAAAATGGAACATTTGCAGAATTCATGATTGTACATAAAGAAAATGTTAAGAAAAAACCAAGTTACATGAGCTGGGTAGAAGCAGCGGCCATTCCTCTAGCAGCTTTAACGGCTTATCGTGCGTTATTTACGAGGGGTGGATTAACAGAAACAGATACCGTTTTAATACCAGGAATCGGTAGTGGTGTGGCATTATATGCCTTACAAATTGCCGCTTCACACGGCGCGAGAGTGATTGTAACCTCTAGTAGTGATGAAAAAATCGAAAAAGCAAAAAAACTTGGCGCAGTTGCGGGATTTAATTATAAGGATCAAGATTGGTTCAAAAAATTAAGAAAAGAAATTGGAATGGTAAATTTAATAATTGATGGTGTGGGTGGCGAATCTTTTAATCGTTTAATTGATGTCACAGCTCAAGGTGGAAGAATCGTAAGTTATGGTGCAACAAATGGAGTTGTACCAAATACCGTACTGCCTAAAATATTCTTTAAAAATATGGATATTAGAGGCACAACAATGGGAAGTCCGAGAGAATTTGAACAAATGTTAGCATTTTTTGAAAAACATAATATAAAACCAGTAATTGACTCCGTATATTCTTTCTCGGATTTACAGAAAGCATTAATACATATGGGTGAAGGTCATCAATTTGGTAAAATTGCAATTGAGTTCTCTTTATAAATTTTAAAAAAGAACTGAATCATTTTCAGTTCTTTTTTTATAGTACATTCATTAAATGAATACTCAATCATAAGATATTAACAAATTCAAAATTTGTAATATTTAGTATTTTGCATAATGTAAGCGTTTTACTTTTACTTTTGAATAGGAGGCTATTTATGAAACAATTTTACTTAACAAGAGAGCATGAAATCTTTCGAACGTCTCTTAGAAAGTTTTTACAAAAAGAAGCTGTACCATATTACGAAGAGTGGGAAGCAAATCGAATAGTCCCAAGGGAATTCTGGCTAAAATTAGGTAATGAAGGTTTCCTTTGTCCATATATTGATGAAGAATATGGTGGTTTAAACACGGACTTTGGCTATTCCGTAATCATCATCGAAGAGCTGGAAAAGGTCGGATCAAGTTTAGTTGGTGTTTCTCTTCATAATGATATTGTCGTTCCTTATATCGACGCATATGGTAATGACCAACAAAAAAAGGAATGGCTTCCAAAATGTATTTCAGGTGAATATATAACTGCAATTGCGATGACAGAACCAGGAGCTGGATCTGACTTAGCAAATATAAAAACGACTGCAATTAAGCAAGGTGATCACTATATCGTTAATGGCGAAAAAACATTTATCACAAACGGAATTCATTCAGATTTAGTTATCATTGCAGTAAAAACTGATACATCAATTCAGCCTGCTTATAAAGGAATCAGTTTACTAGTGGTCGAAAAGGATACAATCGGATTTTCTAGAGGAAAAAAATTAAATAAAGTAGGTCTTCATAGTCAAGACACTGCAGAATTAATTTTCCAAGACGCAAAAGTTCCAGTTAAAAATCTTTTAGGTGAAGAAGGAAAAGGTTTTTATTATCTAATGAATAAATTACAGCAGGAACGTCTAGTGGTAGCATTAGAAGCATTAGTTTCATCAGAAGAAATGGTGAAAGTTACAACGGAATATGTTAAAAATAGGAAAGCTTTTGGAAGATCAATCGGACAATTTCAAAACACTCAATTTAAGCTAGTAGAGCTAGCAACTGAAATTGAAATCGGTCGAACTTTTATTGAGCGACTGATTATGGAACATATGGAAGGTAAAGATATTGTGAAGCAAGTATCCATGGCAAAGTGGTGGATCACTGATTTAGGCAAAAAAGTAGCTTCAGAATGCCTACAATTACATGGCGGATATGGTTATATGGAAGAATACGAGATTGCTAGACGTTTTAGAGACATACAAGTTATGTCTATTTACGCAGGAACAAATGAAATTATGAAAACGATCATCGCAAAAAATATGGGTTTAAACTAAACATAACGAGAAAAAAGGAGAAAAAGTATGAGAGAAGTAGTGATTGTTGACGCATTAAGAACACCAATCGGAAAAAGAGGCGGGATTTTTAGTGAAACAAGGTCTGATGATTTAGCCGCATTTGTATTGAAGAAGCTTGTAACTAGAAATGAATTTAACCAAAAAGAAATAGATGATGTCATTATGGGATGCGTTACACAAGTTGGTGAACAAGCTGGGGATATAGCGAGAGTCGCATCACTAGTGGCCGGGCTTCCTATTGAAGTGCCAGGGGTAACAATTGATCGTCAATGTGGTTCAAGTCAACAAGCAGTGCACTTTGCATCACAAGCGATATTAAGTGGTGATATGGATATCGTCATCGCAGCTGGTGTTGAAAGTATGACTCGTGTACCGATGTTTTCTAATTTAAAAGGATCAAAATGGAATGAAAAATTAGAAGAGAAGTTCGGCGTATTCAATCAAGGAATTTCTGCTGAAAGAATGAATGACAAATGGAATGTAAGTCGCGAAGAACAGGATGAATTTGCTTTTAATAGTCATCAAAGAGCGTTGAAAGCACAAAATGAAGGGTATTTTGAAAGTGAAATCATTCCTGTTGTTGTAAAAGATAAAGATAATAAAATGGTTACAGTTGAGAAAGATGAAGGTCCAAGAGAAAACTCTTCAGTTGAAAAACTAGGCTCTTTAAAACCGGTATTTAAAGAAGATGGATCAATTACAGCTGGTAACGCTAGTCAAATTAGTGACGGAGCTGCAGGACTATTACTTATGAGTAAAGAAAAAGCATTGGCGTTAGGGTTAAAACCTAAATTTAGAATTATTGGCAGATCAGTTGTAGGTTCAGATCCATCTTTAATGTTAACGGGTCCAATACAGGCTACAAGTAAAGTACTTCAGAAAACTGGATTAACAATCGATCAAATTGATTTATTTGAAATAAATGAAGCGTTTGCGACAGTGCCTTTAGTGTGGCAAAAGGAATTCCATGTGCCATTTGAAAAGTTAAATGTGTTTGGAGGCGCAATTGCATTAGGTCATCCATTAGGTGCAAGTGGAGCAAGGGTAATGGTTACTTTATGTAATGCACTTGAAAAAACAGGTGGTAGATATGGCTTACAAGCAATTTGTGAAGGTCACGGAATGGCTAATGCAACAATTATTGAAAGATTAGAAGAATAGACAGGGGGAATTGAAATGAAAATACAAGATTGTCGAGCAATAGTGACTGGTGGAGCTTCTGGTTTAGGTGAAGCGACTGTCACAACGATTGTAGAAAATGGTGGAAAAGCTGTCATTTTTGATTTATCTGAAGAAAGAGCAAATCAGTTGATAGAAAAATTGGGTGCGGATCATGTTTTATTTGTGAAAACTGACGTCACTTCAGAGGAAAGTATTAGAGTAGCTATCGAAAAAATTCAAAGTGATTTTGGTCCAGTCAATGCATTAGTAAATTGCGCGGGTATTGTAACAGGTGAAAAAGTCATCAAAAAAGAAGGAATTCATGCTCTTGACTCGTTTCAAAAAATAATCAATGTAAACTTAGTAGGTACATTTAATGCAATCCGATTGGTCAGTGAATATATGATTCCAAATGAGCCGAATGAATTTGGTGAAAGAGGTATTATTATTAATACAGCCTCTGTTGCAGCATTTGATGGACAAATTGGTCAAGCAGCTTATAGTGCTTCAAAAGCCGGTGTTGTTGGTATGACTTTACCTATTGCTAGGGAATTAGCAAGATATGGCATAAGAGTAATGAGTATTGCACCTGGTATATTTGAGACACCAATGTTTGATGTTTTACCTGAAAAAGCAAGAGAATCTTTAGGTAATATGGTTCCATTTCCTTCTCGTCTTGGTAAACCATCGGAATATGCTCATTTAGCGAAAAGTATCATTGAAAATCCAATGTTAAATGGTGAAGTGATTAGACTAGATGGTGCAATTAGAATGCAACCGAAGTAAACTTTAGAAAAAAATAAAAAATCTTTGGATAATATAACCAATTATTTCAAAAAATACTCTATATCCTGTAAAAGATTAGAGGCATTTGATGAAAAAGTTATTTAGATTTTTGAAAGTTTTGTTGTTAACAATTTTTAGTTTACTAATCATATTACTGGCGTTACATGAAATTGAAATGCATTTCGCAATGAAGAAAAATATAAATGTTGAGAAACCAGTTGAGTATCCAATTGGTCATAGTGATTTATCAATTTATACGAATGGTAAAAAATTTTATAAGCAATTATTTACCGATATTCAAAATGCAAAACAAGCTGTACATATATACTTTTTTTCAATTTCCAATGATTCAATCTCACATCAATTTTTAGATATTTTAAAAGAGAAAAGTGATGAAGGCGTACCAGTTTACTATGGTGTCGATCGATTAGGTGGATTACTATTATCAAACAAAGAAAAAAAAGAATTAAAGGCACACGGTGTTCACTTTACATATTTTAATGAACCGACACTTAGTTACTTCTTTTCATCAATCAATCATAGAAACCATCGTAGAATGACGATTATTGATGGTGAAATCGGATATATTGGTGGCTTTAATATAGGGAAAAAGTATATCAGTGAAAATAAGAAGTTAAAGCACTGGGAAGATGTACAGCTTCGTCTTGCTGGAAGCGGTGTGAAGGGGTTAGAGGATCAATTCGTCATTGATTGGAGAAGAAACTCGTCTCAAAAAATCAGCCCTATGAATATAACTTCTGCGTCCGGGAAAAGTGAACACCAATTCGTTTCTTATACGAAACTTGGCATTCAGGATGAATATGTAAAACTATTTAAAAATGCTAAACAATCGATTACTATATATTCGCCTTACTTTATTCCAAATAATAAAGTGATTTGGGAAGCTTTACTTGAAGCGCCAAAAAGAGGAGTAGATGTCAAAATTTTATATTCCCATAAATCGGATGCTATCTTAGTTGAGCAAGCAGCTATAAAGTATATAAGACAAGCAATCAACCATGGTATTCAAGTTTATGGATATAAACCAGGCATATTCCACGGCAAGGTAATGAAAATTGATAATTCTCTACTTATGATTGGTACGACAAATTTTGATTCGCGCTCATTCCACTTAACAGATGAAATAAATTGTTATATTTATGATCAAGAATTTATTAAATCAGTAGAACCAAAATTATTAAATGAATTTAATCAGTCTTTCCAAATCACCGAGTCATATCTAAATACCAGACCATGGAAAGACCGTATGAAGGAACGAATTGCTAAATTAGTGGAGTTTTATTTATAAAATGAAATTTTATTTTGAGATGTTCTTTATATCACATAATTGAATATATAAAAATAATACCAATTGATTAATCATTTAAAATGGTTAATCTTTTTTTATTTTTTAAAAATTAATAAAAATACAATTGATTTTATATTTATTCATAATTATAATGAAGAATATAAATTTATATCAAAGGGGAAAAAAGATGAAAGTAGGTATTATAGGTGCAAGTGGTTATAGTGGTCTTGAATTGATTCGAATGCTACATATGCATCCTATTATAGAAGAATTGAATTTTTATGCACTAACAAGTAATGTGAATGACATTTCCGAATCTTACCCACATTTAAAATCAATCGTTAATGGACCAATTCAGAAATGGGACGCAGATCAATCAATCAACGAGAATCATATCGTATTTTTAGCAACTCCACATGGAGTTAGTAGTGAAATCGTTATGAATATAAGTGATGAAAATGTGAAAATTATTGATTTATCAGGTGATTTCCGCTTAAAAGAAGAGCAGAAATACAGTAAATGGTATAAATCGAATCATCCTTGTTTTTCGAAGACATCAAATTTTACATATGGGTTGGCAGAATGGAATAAAGAAGAGATAAAAACATCAAATTTTATCGCCAATCCAGGATGTTATCCAACTGCTTCAATATTAGCAATCGCTCCTCTATTAAAAGAGAATTTAATTGTTGAAAATTCAATTATTATTGATGCGAAATCTGGTATATCAGGCGCAGGGAAAGGCGCAAATGAAGTTACTCATTTTACAAATAGAAATGATAATTTCGCAGCATACAAAATTCATGACCATCAACACATTCCTGAAATTGAACAATTCTTATCAATGATCAATCCAAAAGAAAATTATATAACGTTCACGCCTCATTTAGCTCCAATGACTAGGGGAATAATGGCTACCGTTTATTCGACGGCAAAAGAAATAATTTCTAATGAGGAATTACAAGAGTTGTATAAAGAAATCTATAAAGATTCATATTTTATTAGAATAAGAGATTCAATTCCGTGTACAAAGGATGTTTTCGGGTCTAATTTTTGTGATATTTATCCGGCATATGATGAGCGAACGAACAGAATGACTATAATTTCTGTTATTGATAATTTAATAAAGGGAGCAGCAGGTCAGGCTATTCAAAATATGAACATTATGCTTGGTTTACCAGAAGAAACTGGTTTAACGTTTACACCTATCTTCCCATAAGGAGCGAGTGGAATTGATAACTAAAGAGAAAAAAATAAAGAAAATTAACGGTACAATCACAACGCCACAAGGATTTTTTGCCTCAGGTGTTCATGCAGGATTTCGTTATAAAAGAATGGATTTAGGCGTCATTTATTCTGCTAAACCATCTTCAGTTGCTGCTGTTTATACGCAAAATTTATTTCCAGCTGCTCCAATTGGCATTACGAAACAAAGTATTGCATATAACAATACATTACAGGCCGTACTAGTGAATAGTGGCTGTGCAAATGCCTGTACAGGAAAAAAAGGTGAAGATGATGCTTATCAAATGAGACTATGGTGCGCCGAGCATTTTGACTTACCTGAACACTTAGTTGGGATCGCTTCTACAGGTGTAATTGGAGAATTCCTAAGTATGGAGAAAATGAATAATGGCATCAAAAAACTATTAATTGGAAATCAAACTGAAGACGGTGAAAATTTTGGTCATGCAATATTAACAACTGATACAGTCTCAAAGCATACTTGCTATGAAGTTCTTGTGAATGGGAAAACTGTTACGATTGCAGGTACGGCAAAAGGCTCTGGTATGATTCATCCAAACATGGCGACCATGCTTGGGTTTATTACGACAGACGCAACAATTAGTTCAGAACAATTACAAAATTTATTAAAAAAAGTAACAGATAAAACGTTTAATCAAATTACAGTAGATGGTGATACGTCTACAAATGATATGGTCCTAGTTTTAGCCAATGGTGCAACCCCACATGAAACGTTAACCGAAGATCATTCAGATTGGGAAAGCTTTGAAGCAGCTTTTCAACTAGTTTGTGAGGATTTAGCGAAAAAAATTGCTAGAGATGGGGAAGGGGCAACAAAATTAATTGAAGTAAATGTCAATGGCGCTTCAAACACTAAAATGGCAAATATCATCGCAAAAACAATAGTAGGATCAAACTTGGTGAAAACCGCTGTTTATGGAGAAGACGCCAATTGGGGAAGAATAATTGGTGCAATTGGTTATAGTGGACTAAAAGGCGAATATAATCAGATTGATATTTCTATAAATGGTGTAACAGTTTTATATAATAGCAAACCTGTAGCATTTAATGAAGCTGAAGCAAAAGCTGCTTTACAATCCGAAATTGTCTATATTGATGTTCACTTACATGATGGCAATGCAAGTGGAACAGCTTGGGGCTGCGATTTAACGTATGACTATGTCAAAATAAATGCAAGTTATCGAACGTAAGGAGGAAGAATATGGGGATTGTTGTCATCAAATTAGGTGGGAGTTTAATACAAGGATTATCAAACACTTTCTTTGAACATATTAATCTACTACATCGAAATGGTAAAAAAGTAATCATTGTTCATGGTGGAGGTCCGTTAATTAATAATTTACTATTAAAATTTTCAATTCCAGTAGAAATGGAAGATGGGCTCCGTAAAACATCAAATGAAGTTTTAGAAGTAGTTGAATATGCGTTGAATGGGAAAACAAATAAAGATTTAGTCATAATGTGCAATCAATTTAATTTATCTGCAATTGGGCTTTCAGGTTGTGACAATCTTCTTTTAGAAGCTTCATTATATGATAAAGGAAAATTAGGTTGGGTTGGAGAAGTAGAGAATGTAAATACAAGTTTACTAGAATTACTACTTACGAATGATTACCTTCCAGTAATCTCTCCAATTGGTGTAGATAAAATTGGACAAAAGTATAATATTAATGCGGATCTAGCTGCAAAAAGTATTGCAAAAGCATTAAATGCCGAAGTACTTTGCTATGTTACTAATACAAATGGCGTCTTAAATAGTGAAGGAAAAAGTATCGAAAAGATTACGAAAGATCAAGTTCAAACTTTAATTGAAAATAAAACAATTACTGGTGGTATGATTCCGAAAGTACAAAGTGCATTAGAAGCTTTGAATGAGGTTCAATCAGTAGCGATTGTGGGAGAAAACATCCTAAATGAAGATGGATCAATGAATGGAACTGTGTTTTCTAAAGGAGTTGTATTTAGTGAGTAATTTATTTCCAACCTACCAAAGAAAAAATATTCATTTTGTAAAAGGGAATGGTTCCTATTTAATTGATGATCAAAATAAACAGTACCTAGATTTTTTAAGTGGAATTGCCGTTTGTAATTTAGGTCATTGTCATCCGAAAATAGTTAGTGCTTTACATAATCAAATCGAATCACTTTGGCATGTTTCAAATCTTTTTACAATCAAAAAACAAGAAGAAGTAGCTAGTATTTTATGTAATTCATTTGAAAATGGACTTGCGTTTTTTTGTAATAGCGGGACAGAAGCAAATGAAGCTGCTATTAAACTAGCACGAAAATATACTGGGAAATCACATATCATAAGCTTTCAACAAAGCTTCCATGGAAGGACTTTCGGATCGATGGCTGCAACTGGTCAGCCAAAAATTCATGAAGGCTTCGGAGACATGTTGAATGGATTTACTTATGTACCATTTAATGATTTAGAGGCTTTACAAGCGGAAATAACTGAAAATACAGGTGCAATCATTTTAGAAGTCATTCAAGGTGAAGGTGGTGTAATCGTTGGTGAAGAAGACTTTTTTGAAGGCATTGCAGCACTTTGTGAAAAGTATGAACTATTACTCATTGTTGATGAAGTACAAACCGGAATTGGCAGAACAGGGACAATGTTTGCCTATGAACAAACACCATTAAAGCCTGATATTATTACGATAGCAAAAGGATTGGGAAATGGGATTCCAGTCGGTGCTTTAATTGGCGATAAAAAATTAGCATCTGCGTTTTCATATGGGTCACACGGATCAACATTCGGTGGGAACTATTTAGCAATGACAAGTGCATATGAAACAGTGAACATTATTAATCAAAAAGAGTTTCTTTCGACTGTAAAAGAAAAAGGAGTCTATTTAAAAAATAAGTTAAGTGAACTCATGAAACAGTTTCCAATTGTTGAAGACATACGTGGAAAAGGATTAATGATTGGAATCGAATGCAATCAAAATGTGAGTCTACTTGTAGAAAAGCTATTGAAGAACGGATTAATCGTTGGAACGGCAGGGGCTAACATAATAAGGTTATTGCCACCTTTAACAATATCTCACGAAGAAATCGACGAGGCTGTTTTTTGTATCAAAGAAGTGCTATCTCAATTTTTTCTAAATACTGAACAGGTAATATAAATAAGAGGCTTTGTAAAGGCATTTTGGCCATTGCAAGCCTTTTTTATGTTATTTTAAAAATATATTGAAAATTTTACCAGTTTCAAACATAATGGAATAACCACTGTATTTGGAGGGATGAAAATGTATCATATTCGAGTAAGAGCTTGTGCTTTAATCATTGAAAAGGATTCAGTTTTATTAATTGAGTTTACTGACGAAGATGGGATTCACTTTAATTTACCTGCAGGAGGAACTGAACCTGGTGAAACGATCGTGGATGCTGTAAAAAGAGAAGCGTTTGAGGAAGCGGGTGTCGAAGTAGAAGTAGGCGAGCTTGTTTTTGTTTCAGAAAATGCTCCGCATATGACAGGTCGAACACACGAACCTCACGGATTAAGTTTAATGTTCAGATGTTTTATAAAAGAAGGATCAGAACCTATGATGCCAATTAATCCTGACCCAAATCAATCAGGCGTACGATGGGTTCCGTTATCTGAATTAAGCGATATTGTTTTATTTCCGAATATCAAAGATTTAATCATTGATTATGCAAGAGGAGAATATGTTAATAATCGACTAATAGAGGAATATGATTTAAAGGAACAACTAATTTAATAGATTATACAAAATGAAGAAGATAAGTAGGTGACAAAATGATCGAAGTAAAAGATTTAAAGAAACATTACCGGATCCTAAAAAGAGACCCTGGTTTAAGAGGGTTCATCAAAGCTTTGTTTAAACCCGTTTATGAAATAAAAACAGCTGTAAAAGATATTAATTTCCATATTAGCGAAGGAGAAATCGTTGGCTATATTGGTTCAAATGGTGCAGGGAAATCAACAACTATTAAAATGATCAGTGGTGTGCTTACTCCTGATGAAGGATCTATTACTGTAAATGGAATAGTACCTTATAAAGATCGTATGAATAATGCATATACGATTGGAGCGGTTTTTGGTCAACGAACACAGCTATATTGGGATATTCCCGTGCAAGAGTCATTTGAATTATTAAAACATGTTTATGAGATACAAGAACAAGATTTCCAGAAAAATATCGCATTATTTAAGGAAATCCTAGATTTAGAGCCATTACTACATATTCCTGTTAGACAGCTTTCTTTAGGTCAAAAAATGCGTTGTGAATTAGCGGCTGCATTTTTACATAATCCGAAAATTGTATATCTTGATGAGCCTACAATTGGATTAGATGTTGTTGTAAAAGAAAAAATTCGTCAGTTTATTAAAGATATGAACCGTGTGTATAAAACGACCATTATTTTAACGACGCATGATATGCAAGATATTGAAGAACTTTGTAATCGAATAATTGTTATCGATCAAGGGACAATCATGTTTGATGGACTATTAGAAGAATTAAAAAAAGGTGTTAATTATAACCGAATGATTCAAATCGAAATTGATAAACAACAAAATTTCCAAGTCCCAAGTAATTTATCAGACCATATAAATGTTGAAAAAATTGAAGGAAAACAAAATAGTTTTCTTCTAGCATTCAATAGTGCAAACGTATCCGCAACGGATATCATTCAAGAAATCATGTCACATTATACAATTCAGGATTTTACATTAACAGAACCTGGAATTGAAGCAATTGTGAAAGAGATATATGAAAGAGGTGCTAGTTCATGGTCAAATACTGGGAACTAGCTAAATCGCAAATGAAAGTAGATTCTGCCTATACAGCTTGGTACTGGGCTGAAACTTGCTCGGCAATTTTAAGACTGTTAATCACGTATTATTTTTGGCTTGCAGTCTATGAAAATAATGATTCAATTAAAGGAATCGGTTTTCAGTCAATGCTAACTTATATCGTCGTCGCAATGATTATCGAGCAATATGTTTCTGGTGTTGGAGATGGTTTAGCGCGACAAATTAAAGATGGAAGTATCGTACTAGAGCTATTAAAACCCTATCACATGTTAAATAAAATGATTGCATTAGATATAGGATCAAAAATCAGTTCATTTTTCCGAGCAACTTTACCAATCATTGCAATCGCTTTCTTATTTTTATCGCTATCATTTCCTACTAATATTATCACTTATTTATACTTCATCATCAGTTTTGCACTAGGTGTATTAATAGGAGCTCAAATTGATTTAATGATTGGAATTGTCGCCTTTTGGACAGTCAATGTTTGGGGCGTCAGAGTCCTAAGGGAAGCCATTATTAAGTTCTTTTCAGGGGCATTAATTCCATTAAGCTTATTTCCAAATTGGTTCCAAGATGTCAGTCAGTTTTTGCCATTTCAAGCAATGGTATATATTCCTACGGCTATTTTTACTGGTCAAATATATGATACAAATCAAATCATGTCTTCAATTGGACTTCAGATTTTTTGGTTAATAAGCATGTATGCACTGCTTCGATTTCTATGGTCAATTGCTATTCGTAAAATTACAATATTTGGAGGTTAGTAATGAAAAACTTTAAACGATATATAAAACTATATCTCCATTATGCTAGTAAACATATAAAAGTAATGCTTGAATATCGAGTAGATTTTTTTATCGGAATGTTTTCAACGATTATTCAACAGGGAATTAGTATTATATTTTTAAAAATTATATTCAGCAATATTCAAGTATTAAAAGGATGGACTTTTTATGAAATCCTATTTATATTTGCGATCGCATTTCTAGGGAGATCAATTCATCACATCTTTTTTGATAATTTATGGACATTAGGATGGCAATATATTCGTTCTGGTAATTTTGAAAGATTATTACTAAGACCCGTTAATCCATTATTTCAAGTTATTTCAGAGCGGTTTCAGCAAGATGGTTTTGGCCAATTTATCATTGGTATCATCATATTGCTTTATTCTGCTAGCCATATAGGAATAGAGTGGGGTATGACAGAAATCGGAATGCTAATCCTATTTATCATTTCAAGTGGAATGATATTTGTAGCAATTAATTTATTTTTTATCACTTTTTCATTTTGGATGGTTGATAGTTTACCGATTGTAGTATCAGTTTTCGGATTAAGTGAATTTGCCCGTTACCCAGTAACAATTTATCATAAATCTATTACTTTAGTAATTACTTGGATCATACCATATGGATTTACAGCGTTTTATCCAGCAAATTACTTTCTAGATGAACATGGCGTATCGATTTTAGCATTTGTCACTCCATTTGTCGCAATAATTAGTTTTGTAGTAGCATATAAGTTTTGGAACTTTGGTGTAAAACATTATGAAAGTACTGGACATTAATCATGAATTTCATCAAATCGAAAAAGGAGATCGTATGATTCCATTACCTTCAAAATTTGTCAAAACAATAAAGGATATACATCAGGAAAAAGGAGAGAAGTGGTTAGCAGATTTTGATCGTTTAATAAATGAGTGTGAAGAACGATGGAAGATGAAAATTATGCCGCCTTTTGAATTATCATATAACTTTGTTGCACCTGCTAAAGTTGATGATGGTACAGATCTAGTTATTAAGCTTACAGTTCCGAATGAAGAATTTCTTTCAGAAGTTTCTGCTCTCAAAGAATTTAATGGTAATGGAATGGTATCATTAATCGATACCGATCTTGAAAAGGGAATCATTATTTTAGAAAGACTGAATCCTGGTCATACTTTGGTTTCATTAAAAAATGAAGACGAAGCAGTTTTAATTGCATCAAGTATTATGAAAAAGTTATGGAGACCAGCTCCAAAAAACTGTAAAGTGCAATCAATTATTCATCGTCAAAATAGCTTAAAGAGGATTTCTAAAGAAAATCCAGACGGTATCGGTCCAATCACGAAAGAAATAATTCAGGAAGCAGTAGATATATTCAAGGAGCTAGTGGATACTCAGACCAATCTCTACTTACTACATGGCGATTTACATCATGATAATATCCTACAGACAAGTAAAGAAAATTGGTTAGCAATTGATCCAAAAGGTTTAATTGGAGAAAGAGAATACGATACAATTCAATTTTTATTAAATAACCTTGAAAACAAAGATATCCATACAATCATTGATCAAAGAGTTGATCTACTTGTTGAACAATTGGCATTAGATAAAAAAAGGCTTTTATTATGGGGAGTTGCTCATGCAGTTTTATCTACTTGCTGGAGTTTGGAAGATGAAGGTACCTATAATGAACATTTTTATAAAGCAATTTATGTTTTTAAAGAGTTATACTCGAGATTTTACTAGGATTGACGTAAATCAAAGATAAACATTAAAAGAAGGTGCCTCATTAGTCAATTTTATGACAATGAGGCACCTTTTTTATACTTTTGAAGCTAAGATAAACAAACCAACTTGCTTTTTAAACAATAAAAATGTTATAAAAATAAATAAATATTTATTGTAAAACGATAAATGGTGTGATAAATTCAAAATGAAAATAAATATGTGAGGTGCTTTTATGAAACAAGTATCAACGCTCTTTTTAAAGGTAGCGGTCGTTTTGATTGGTATACCAGTTCTTGCTTTATGTATATTTGTAGTGCCAGAGATTGCAAATTTTGCAGTTGAATTGTATCCTAACATGTCTTATCTAAAATATCTAGTTTTTATTGATTTGTATGTTGGCACAATACCTTTTTACTTTGCTCTAGTTCAGGCTTTTAAACTGTTAATTTATATTGACAAGAACAAAGCATTTTCGGAATTATCTGTAAGAGCATTAAAAATAATAAAGTCTTGTGCAATTGCAATTAGTGGCATCATTACATTAGGAATGCCAATCTACTATCTTATTGCGGAGAAAGACGACGCTCCAGGTATCATATTAATTGGGTTGGTCATTATGTTTGCTTCTATGGTGATTGCAGTATTTGCAGCAGTACTTCAGAGGCTTTTGCAAGAAGCCATCGATATAAAATCTGAAAATGACTTAATAGTCTGAGGTGAATAAAATGGCAATTATAATCAATATTGATGTGATGCTTGCTAAGAGGAAAATGAGTGTAACTGAACTTGCAGACAGAGTTGGAATTACGATGGCGAATCTTTCTATATTGAAAAACGGTAAGGCGAAAGCAATTCGATTCTCAACTTTAGAAGCAATTTGTAAAGCATTAGAATGTCAACCCGGGGATATTTTAGAGTATAAAACTGAAGAGATTTCTGAAAATAGTTAGAATCACGCATTGAATTTAAATTATTGTTCAAGATAGAGTGTTTATCATTGGAACACAAATTTAAAACGCTTGGATCATATTATAATCCAAGCGTTTCATAAGAGAAATTAATCGGTTTATATTTACATCATTACATTCTCAATTAAACCGTAGCCCCAAAATCCTAACAGGGATAAACAACTAGCAAGTAAAATATAAGCAAGGAAAATTTGCCACTTTTTACGATTACTTGTTACGTAATAAGTTTCAAGCGTTTCTTTTTCTTTTAATAAAGGTTGAATTTTATTCATTGTTATTTCATCAATTTTTTGATCAATCTGAATGCGCCACTCAGTATCTGTTTGCTCCATTCGTATACCAACAGATCTTATTAAATTGTTGATATAGTATCTTTCTTTATGAAGTTCAAGTTCTAGTTTTTTCTGATCTTCAAAAAAGGGAAAGAAAAAGCTGTCTTTTATATGGATATCATATTGATAATTAAATATTCCAAATTGAAATTGCTTAATTGTATGTTCGTATAGCTTAATTTTTTCGTTTATCACTTTTAATGTAAATGATTCTCTTACGCGTTTAATAAACGTCATGATGCCTAAGAAAATAATATAAAATGCGATAAAGTTAGGGTAATAAAACACATATACAAACATCAACATAATGCCAATGAACCAAAATATTGGAGGTAATACACTTAAAATTCTTCCTCCATCTAGTGGTGAGATTGGAATTAAATTAAATAGGTTCAGAATACAACCAAGTGCAATAACCAAACCAAAGAATTCATTATGTGTGTAGTGATATAAAGGAATTGCAGGAAGAATTGAAATCAGACCAAAAAGTGGTCCACCAAACGCAACATAACTTTCAGTAACTGCATCCTTTGGCATTTCCTTTAAGGAAATAACGGCACCGACGAAAGGGATGAAAAAGGCAGGGGAAGTTGGTAAACCCTTTCTTTTAGCGGCAATTAAATGCCCACCTTCATGACAAATTAACAAATATAATATCGCAAATGCAAAATACCAACCAAATGTTAATCCATAAGTAAATAAAAAGAAAATCATGCTTAAAAACGACATAAACTTAGCAGCTTTTAATAAAGGCAAAATCAATTTGAATTTTGCACCGATAAAAGCGAGTGCTATTCCAATTTTAGCAGCATTTTTTTTCGTTTTTTGACTAATAACTTGTTGTGACATACACTTCACCTTCTAACCTAAAAAGTTATTATTTTTTTAAAATTATAACATTATATATTAAAAAATTGTTAAATTAAAAGAAAATAGGGATTCATTCATGAAAACTAAAACTAGATTTTTACATTACTTTTTACTATTAATAGAATTTACTGTTCAAGAAGCACTTTCTTGTCTTTTTCCTGTACTAATATTCGCTACATTGGCAATATCAAAGCTCGTAACAATTCCATATTTACCTAGATATGATTTTATTTTTATCGTTTGCCTATTGATACAAATTGCATTTATCATAACTAAATTTGAAACGAAAAAGGAATTTCTGATGATTTGTATTTTCCATCTAATTGGATTAATACTTGAAATCTTTAAAGTACGAATGGGATCTTGGTCATATCCAGAGCAATCGTATCTAAAAATTATGGATGTTCCGATTTATAGTGGATTTATGTATGCAAGTGTTGGAAGTTATATTTGCCAAGCTTGGAAAAGGATGCATATTCAATTAATAAATTATCCAAACCCGATTGTCGTTTTATTATTTGGCAGCCTTATCTACTTAAACTTTTTTACCCATCATTATTTTTACGATCTGAGATGGCTTTTCATTCTGATTCTACCATTTGTCTTTTTCAAAACGACCGTACAATTTAAAGTGAAAATGACCATTTTACGTATGCATTTAGTCCTCTCGTTTTTCTTAATAGGATTATTCATTTGGATTGCTGAAAATATAGCCACATTTTTTGGTGCATGGAAATACCCAGATCAACATGCCCATTGGCAAATCGTCCATGTTGGTAAAATTAGTTCTTGGTTTTTACTTGTCATTGTCAGCTTTATTATTGTAGCCTTTAGTCAGAAGGATGCTTTCAATCAAACACATGAAGTATCTAGTAGTAGATAATATCAAAAAAATTATAGCCCTCTATTTAGTAGAGGGCTATATTAGTATCTTTTCTTTAAAAAAGGGTCTGAAAAATGGTATGCTTTATTGTAAAATAGACTTTGGTATGCTAAATGAAAAACCAATCAAGGAGTAGAAATGATGAAAACAACATCAACTGTTCAACTGGAACAATCAATCGGAAAGTTACGAAAAGTGGTAGACGTACTAAACAAGCGAATTAAAGAAACTTCATCCGAACAACTAGCAAATGAAACAATTCGACTGAAAGAGGAACTGAAAATCATCTCAGAAACGCTATTACAAATCAAAAAACGCGAAAGCGAAGAATAATGAAACATATAGAGGTACAGACCAAAAAGGATCTTAGTGAAGATCCTTTTTTTTGTTCATGAACTAAAATTATAGTTATCATTTTTTAGTAGTATGAGTTAGTAACATAAGAACGACTATGTTTGATCATAAAAAATAAAATTGATTATCTTGCCAATTACAAAAAGCACTAAATGGCCATATAGATGAACACAGAAAGCGAAATTTTATTGTCGAAATAAGTTTAATAAAATTTATTTACAAGCAGTGTTTGAAATGAAAAGGATCTGTAATCAATGCGAAACTGAAATGATAGAAGAATGCAAAGTAACTGTTGAAGGTGACAAAGCATGTGTAAAGTGGATTATAAAGTCCTATTTAGTTCATACCACTAGTCCAACTGAGAATGGCATAGTGGTTTTTATTATGACTAAAATGACTGTTTCTTATAGAACTAAATGGCAGGATAGTTTAATAAAAGTTGAATAAACTAGTTTGAAATCCTTAACTCTATGCAGGAAGTAAGGGTTTTTTGTTGAAAAAATAAATTAGAATATTATAGAATTTTTATATAATTGAGTAGGAGAGATTAAAATGTCCTTTAAGAAGGTTAAAAAAGAATTTAAGCTTGTTGGATTAAAGGGTAGTGGGGAGTATGTTAACTTTGGTAATGAAGTACCATTGCTTGCGAAGCAACTTTTAAGCCGCTCAAACGAAATCCTAAATTCAACAGAAACTGAAATTGCATTATTTGAACCTAAAACGAATGAGGAACATAGGGTAGGTCATTATTATGTAGGGCTAGTCGTAAGTGAGAAATTAAATGAAGTACCATCAGGAATGGATTATATTGAAACGGTTAAAAGTTACGTAACAACAAGAGGAAACATTTCGAAATTGGGAGTACATCATTTGAATTTATTGAATTGGGCTGAAGAACAAGGTTATCAAAGAGATCTTGATTCTTATATAATAGAGACATATCACCCTATGGTGGAAGGAGAAGAAGAGGTACAGATTTACTTACCAATTCAAGGTTAAAAGTGATAAATTAAAAACTTCTTCTATATACAGAGAGTTTAGTTGAATAGAGTAACATTAATAAAAAGGGAAAATATGTATAAGGTAAAATATTGAAAGTTATTGAAGGGAGAAAAATAAGATGAGTGAAAAACTATTAAGAGTAGGAACTACTTATATCCCTGTCAACAATGTTGAACTTTCTACAGAATGGTATGTAATTAATTTAGGTGCTGAGTTAAGTTATAAGGATGATGATAAAGCTATTCTTAACCTTGCAAATCAAAGCATCTTCTTAGTTAAATCAAATATGGACCAAACCTCAAATTTCTATGATGTTTATGGTCAGGAACGTTTCTCGATGACATTTGAAGTTAATGGATTAAGTGCATTAGAAACGTTACATAATGAATTTGTTAATAAAGAAATGAGAGTTGGAGAAATTGAAGATAGGGGACACTCAGGAAGGAACTTTGTTTTCTTCGATCTAGATGGAAACAAATTCGATGTTTGGAGTGAATTAAGTCCAAGTTTCAAAGAGAAATTCTTAATTAACTAATAAAAATCGCTTGATACAATAATCGAAAAATATTATTGCATTTTTTTCTTTTTATTTGGCTTTGTTAAATAGTATTGTTGTTTTTCAGGCAAAAAATATGGGAACGTCTAATTTGGACGTTCCCGTTCTTATTCCGTTAAAGCACCCGTTAATGAAATAAGGTAATTTATTTAATATAATCTTACCAGTGTACTTGAAGTTTAGTACCATTTGGGTCATAAAAGTGGAAAAAGGAATGACCATTATCTTCTTTTATATCCTCGACCTTAACTTGATTATCAATTAAGTGTTGATGAAATTTAGATAGTTCTGGACTTGTAAAGCCAATGCTAAATTCTTGTTCATTATCAATTGTAAAATGTGCAAATGTTTCATCTTCGGTAGGAACTAAGATAAGTAAGAAAGGTCCTTCATTTACTTTTAAAATTGCAAATTCCTCAGTATTGTTTAGTAACTGGAGCCCTAATACATCTCTATACCATTGTGCAGAGAGTTCTAAATCTTTTACAGGAATTCTAATATAATGAACTTGTTCAATAAATGATTTACTCATAGCCTTCTCTCCTTTATTTAATCCGGTATATCAAATAGTTTCCTTTCTATATACCTTTTTCCTTCCGATTATTGAATTAACCTGCCCTTTAACGGAACAATAAACTTCGTATTATTCATAAAATTCTGATAACCTTAATATATCATAAGGTATGTTAACAGAGAAAGAACTGTATTGAAGATTGGGGACTAAGAGTTAAATTTAAAAATGATAAAGGTGATTATTACTTTGAGAGAAGTAATAAGTTTCCAAAAGTACAATTTGGAACATATGTAATAGGTGCTCAAATATTTTATAAAGATGACTATCTTAAACTAAAAGGCAAAAACTATAGTAAATTAGTTGACTAAATTAATAAATCCTTATTCAACTAACTTTCGCGTAAGTGGAACAACAAAAAGAGGTTGATCATTAGATCAACCTCTTTTTCGCAATAAGGCAGGACAGTACAATAAGTGTTTTATAAAATAAACCCTTTTGAATGGATAAATATGGTAAAATTTAACAGTGGTAAAATTGGAGACTTACGTGTAAATGGAGATGATCTTGATGAAAATAAACAGGTATCTGATTCAATTAGCAATTACGATAATAATAATTTTTGGAGGTACTTTCATTATTCGTTATTTTAGAACGGGTGAACTTTTAATAGACCAAATTATAGGTATTTCAATGGGCTTATTAATTTTAATTTTTTCATTAATTTGGAGAAGAACTAACAAACTATCTTGAATATTATAATTTTCTTTTCTGTTTACAACTTTATTTACAATTTTCTAATACAACTAACGCATGCGATAGTCATTATATTGCTGAACGTTCTATATGTAGGGGGAGTTACAATGACTTCGTTGAAAAAAGGGTTGTGGTCAACCACTTTGAGCATTGTAGGTATTATATTGTTTATAGAGAGTTATTCTATTTCCGAGACTCCAACCTATGGGGAAAAAGTCATCATAGAAATATTTTTCTTCACAGGAATTGCTTTTATGTTAACAAGTATAGTATTTGGTATCTTGGCAGTAAGGTCTAATGAAAAAGGCTTCTTAAAATATGTTGGAATGCTAATTGTATTTCTTTTCGTTATAGGAGTGACCATTATTCCAGTGTTATTAATGGCTATATTTGGTATTGGAGAATCATAAAGCAACTATTTTTAAACAGCCTAAAAATAATACTCTAGTTAACAACTATTCTTATACAACTAACGAGGGCGTTAGTTTAACAAAATTATTAGTCGCTAATGCGACTTTTTTTGTTCAACTATTTGGGAGGATAGTCCTTTAAGAATATAGAAATATATCAAAATGAAAACATTGAAGCTTGTAGGTAAATAAATTGTATAAAGCATTGAATTTAACGTCCTTTATACTTTCCTTGGTTTGTGTAGGACTATTGTTTATTTCTAATATTTCGCTAATTCTTGTTTTTTCATTGAGTTTTATAACAATTATTACTGGATTAGTAGGTTTTCTAGGAGCTGCTACCTTGCGAGGAAAATTAAGAAGCGTATTTACTTTAATAATATCAGTAGGTTTATCACTATTTATTGGAACAGTTCTTGTGTTAGGCAATTTATTTCAGTTCACTTAAAAACTTCATGATACTCTTATTGAACTAAATTGCGCGTTAGTTCAATAGAATCAAAGGAAATTAGCATAAATGAGTTTATAATTCTGTATCACAAATACTATCAATGGGGCATCTTACACTGTTAGATGTGTACCATTTTGATATATTAGTTGGAAAACATAAAAGTATGTAGACTATCTATTTGTTATTAAATAAGTAAAAAACATCCTCTAGTGAAAATATTGGATGTTTTTTATACTTTTCAAATGGAAAACAACATACCATTATATCAATGGAATAAATAATAAAATTCTGAAGTTTTGATATAAAGGGAGCTAAGCTAATGGGGAAGAAAGTGTTATTCTTCGGTGACGTAGGCATTGATGATGCGATTGCTTTGGTTTATTCACGGTTAACAGAAGATATTGATATAATTGGGATTGTGGCGGATTATGGGAATGTGTCTAAAAAAGAAACGACGAGAAATGTTCGTTTTTTACTTAAAAGGTCAGGAAAAGAATATGTTAAAGTCTTTGGAGGTGCCGAGAATCCAATGACGGGAAATATCCCAACCTTCTACCCTGAAATACATGGTCCATTCGGTTTAGGTCCAATCGATCCTGGTCTAAAGTTTGAAAATTTAGAAAACTTTTGTGAAGTGATCAGTTTGATTGAACAGTATAAGAATGAACTAATTATTGTAAATACTGGGAGGTTAACTTCGCTAGCAACCTTGTTTATCTTATACGAAGATCTGATGAAAAGTGTGAAGTCATACTATATCATGGGTGGGGCCTTTTTATATCCTGGAAATGTTACACCAATTGCTGAAGCGAATTTTCATGGAGATCCGATAGCAGCAAATATCGTTATGAAGTATGTAAAAGGTGCATATATTTTTCCATTAAATGTAACGCAAAAAGCCATAGTCACTCCTTCAATGGCCAATTATATTCATTCAAAAGGTAAAACTGATCTAGTAAAACCACTTTTAGATTTCTATTATTACAACTTTTATCAAAAGAAGGTACCTGGCATACAGGGGAGTCCAGTACATGACGCGGTAACTCTTATGGCAGTTATTCGGAACGATTTATTTACATTCTATCAATCTGCAGTAGTGGTTGATACAACCGATGTAGCTAGAGGTCAAAGCATTGCAGATTTCCGAGTAACAGATACTCCTGAAAAATTTGATGCGAGACCACAACAACATATCGCAGTAGGATTAGATTATGAAGGATTTTATAAGGACTTTATGTCAATTATGACTGGTGAGAAATTCTAGATTAAAATTTAATAGAGGAAGTATTTAACTAGAAAATCTTAAGTTCAACTGTGATAGCAGCTATTGCTGCTTTTTTTATTTACGTTTTGGAAGATTAGCTGGACATTAAACTGTAATAATTATCCAATTTAATGTTAAGAGGAATAATTATAATGAATATTAGTATGATCAGTTGGTTTTACAGGTGCATTAGTATTATC